>JAYVQV010000514.1:0-4123 GCA_043776855.1 Limisphaerales bacterium
TCGTCCGCGCGTTTCTGAAAATTGAAAGTTCGCGCGGACGAGCCGTCCGCGCTCCGAACCGAAAGCCATTACGCAGCGGCAGAAGTTCCGCCGTCAGCCGTTTCTTCATTCTTCATTCTGCCTTCTTCATTCAACTGAAGCTGCTCCGGCGGAACCGTCGCCAAGCCCGCATCCGCCGTGACCGGCGGCAAACCTTTTTCCACCGGGATGCGGCGGAGTTCATCAGCGGCAGGCAAATCTTCCAGACCGCGCAGGCCAAAGTATTCCAGAAACAACGGCGTGGTGCTGTAAAGTGCGGGACGCCCCACAACTTCCGCGCGACCGCTCTGTTCCACGAGACCGCGTTCGAGAATCGTCTGCATCGTGCCGTCCACGTTCACGCCGCGCACTTGCTCCACCTCCGAACGCGTCACCGGCTGGCGATACGCGATGATGGCGAGCGTCTCCAGCGCCGCCTGCGAAAGCCGCGTCGGACGGTTCTTCACGCCGACAAGCGCCTTGAGCCACGGCGAAAATTCCGGCTGCGTGACGAATTGCCACGCGCCCGCGACACACGCGAGGCGGTAGCTGCGCGCGGCGGATTCGTGTTCGCGCGCGAGTTCTTCCAGCGCGGCGGTCAGGTCATCTTCTTTGATTTTCTTGAACGGCTTGGCGGCATCGTCCGCGTCCTCGGCGGTCGCGGCGGCGGCGAGCAGGTCGCGAAGTTCCTTCACGCTCATCGGCTTTTGCGCCGAGAAGAGCAACGATTCGAGAATGAATTTCAGTTCCATCTTAAAAATTATTTTGATTTTTCTTTGTCGTCGTCCGCTTCGTCTTCATCGCTGTCCTCATCATCTTCATCATCCTCGTCTTCGTCGTCATCATCCTCGTCAAATTCATCTTCCACCTCTTCCGCCTCGGCCTCGGCGACGGTTGGCTCCGGTGCGGAGGCGACAGATTCTTTTTTGACTTCGGCTTCCGGCGCAATTTCAGTCACCGCCGGTTCCGCTGAAGCGACGGGCGCGACAGCTTTGGTGACTTCGATTTCCGCAAACGGCTCCGGCTGCACACACGCGAGTTGTTTCAGGCGGATGAGTTCAAGCAACGCCAGAAACGTGCAGACGACTTCCGCGCGGTTCGCCGCCGCTTCAAACAGTTCGGAAAATTTCATCGAAGTTTTTTCGGTGATGGTCTGGAGGATGAACTCCATTTTCTCGCTGACCGTCCACTTGTCTTCGTAAATCTCGCGCGTGCCGGCGGTCTTGTCCGCGAAGCGTTTCAGCACCGCGTTGACGGCGTTGAGCAAATCGAAAACGCTGACCGCCTCTTTCTTCAGCGCAACTTCGGTATGAAATTCGATCTTCCCCGGCAGGCGCGGGAAAACATTTTCCTGCCGCTCCTCCATCGTCTGCAACGTCGCGGCGGCGTCCTTGAATTTTTTATATTCAACGAGCTGGCGGATGAGTTCGAAGCGCGGATCCACGCCCTCCTCCTCTTCCTCAACCGCGACTTGCTGATCCACGGGCAGCAGCTCGCGGCTCTTGATATACATGAGCGTGGAGGCCATCACGAGAAATTCACCGGCGACTTCGAGATCGAACTGCCGCATCAAGTCCACATATTCGATGAACTGCGTGGCGAGCTTGGTGAGGTTGACTTCGTAAATATCCACCTCCTCCTTCTTGATGAGATAAAGAAGGAGGTCGAGCGGGCCTTCGAAGACCTCAAACTGGACTTGGTATTCCGCCATGAGCGAGCGCGAATCGTAAATTGTCGCGGGCGCGTTGGCAATGTTGGAACCGTTCGCGGAGCGCCGAGCATTGCTCGGCTCGAAGGACGGGGGTTCCCGCCGCTGGCCGAGCAATGCTCGGCGCTCCGATTTCAAATTGCCCCATGGGTGCAGCTTGACACTGTTGCGGTCTGGCTCCCTCGCCCCGCGAGGCACGAGCGGGGAGAGGGCTGGGGAGAGGGGATTTTTATTTCGCAAACCATTGACCTCCTCTCCCCGGCCCTCTCCTCCTCCGAGGAGGAGAGGGAGTGGAATCCAGTGCGAAGCACAACCGTGGCAAGCTGCACCCTTGACCCATTGCCGGCGATTTCAAAACTTGCGTCCGCAGGGGGAAATCCGTGAAGCTCTCCGTCGCAAACATTATGCCGCTCACTTCACCCACGGAAAAACAATCGCGCCTCCTCTGGTTCGCGCTCTCGGCGCTGGCCGTGGCGGCCAGCGTGCTGGTCGTCGTCGCGTCGGTCTGGGGCATCGGGCGCGTGTTGAATCTGTTAAGCCCGGTGCTGTGGCCGCTGGCAATTGCGGCGGTCGTGGCGTGCCTGCTCTCGCCAGTCGTGGATTTTTTTGAGCGCCGGAAAATTCCGCGCGCGCGCGCCATCATTCTGGTTTTCATCATGGCGTTCGCGGTCATCGCCGCCGTGCTGGCGAGCATCGTTCCCCAAGTCGTCGTGGAGACGGAGGAACTGGCGGCAAAAGTCCCCGAATACTCCGAGAAACTTCAGACGCGCGTCCACGATTTCATGGCGAACCCGCCGGAATTTCTCCGGCATTTTCTGCCGCCGCCGGACGCCACCACCAGTCCCGCCGACGGTTCCGGGAAATCCGCGCTTGCCTCCGCGACCAACTGGCTGACCGGCAGCCTGCCGGAGATGGGTTCGTGGTTGCTCCTGCAAATCGGCAAGGCCGTCTCCGGCTTCGGCCTGCTGGCCGGGCTGGTGCTGATTCCGGTCTATGCGTTTTATTTTTTGCTGGAGCAGCGCGGCATCGAAAAAAACTGGCGCGCTTTTCTCCCGTTGCAAAATTCGGCGGCGAAGGATGAGGCGGTCTTCGTGCTCGATGCCGTCAGCGGCTATCTCGTCGCCTTCTTTCGCGGGCAGGTGCTCGTGGCGTTGTGCGATGCGGTGCTTTACACGGCTGGATTTTTTCTCATCGGTCTGAACTACGCCTTCCTCCTCGGGTTCGCCGCGCTGTTCCTCACGATGATTCCGTTCCTCGGCGCGGCGGTGATCTGCGTCACCGCACTCACGCTGGCCTTCGTGCAATCGGGCGACTGGCATCAGCCGGTTTTTGTGCTGGCGGTGTTCGCCGTCGTGCAGGCGCTGGAAGGACTGGTCATCTCGCCGAAAATCATGGGCGACCGCGTGGGGCTGCATCCACTCGCCATCATCATCGCGGTCATGACGGGCACGACGTTGCTCGGCGGCATCCTCGGCGGCATCCTCGCCATCCCGCTCGCGGCGGCGCTGCGCGTGATCATGGTGCGCTACGTCTGGAAAAAATCCTGACGCGGCACGTTCACAAATTCACCGGCAGCGGGCAGAAAATTCAAATTCTTTTCCACCCGGCAGCGTCTATCTTGTGGGGCGATGTTCCCGACAAAAAATTATCTGCGCGCGCTGCTGCTGTTGCTGTTGCTTGGCGTTAACTCATCGTTGTCCGCCGCGCAATTTTACAATGCCTGGGTGAGCAATCGTTTCGCCGCGTTTCCCACGCAGGCCGGGCCGACGAACAATCCCGACAGCGACGCCGACGTCAACCTCGTGGAGTTCGCCTTCGGCAACGACCCAGTGATCGCGGGTGCGAATGGGGACAAGGTCATTCCAAAATTCGGCGCGATCAGCGGCACGAACGGAATTTTCTCCGTGGAAATTTTTGAGCGCGGCGGGCATCAGCCCGGCGTGCAGCTTGAGCTGTGGCTTGCTTCCACGACCAATTCGACGAACTGGTTCCGCCCGTGGTGGCTTCGCACGACGACCAATTCGCAGCCCGGCGACCCCGCCGGTTCGGTGCGCGAAAATTTTTTCACGCGCCTGCCGGGGACGAATGTCTGGTTCGTTCGCCCGGCGGTGACCCTGTTCGACGCCGGCATCACCAACGCCACCTACTACGTTGCGACCAACGGCAGCGACAGCAGCGCGGGCACGAGCAACGCGCCGTTCGCCACGCTGAACAAGGCCGCGAGCGTGGCGAACGCGGGCAACTGGATTTTTCTGCGCGGCGGGACCTACAACTTCACCGCGCAGGCCTCGCTCTCGCGCAGCGGCAGCAGCAACGCGCCCATCCGCGTGCGCGCGTTTCCGGGCGAGCGGCCGGTCCTGGATTTCACCGGCGAGCCGGCCAGCAGCGCGGGCATTT
>JAYVQV010000515.1:0-4105 GCA_043776855.1 Limisphaerales bacterium
TCCGGCGGACGCCAAGGCCAAGAGCAATAAGCACTGGTATTACCTGTGGCTGCGCTGAACAACCTCATTGACGGACGCGCCATCGCGGCGCAAATCCAGGCGGAGCTTTCCGCGCGCGTCGCTGAATTAAAAAAACGCGGGGTCGTCCCCGGCCTCGCGTTTGTCCGTGTCGGCGAAGATGCCGCGTCCAAAGTCTATGTTGGCCGCAAGGAAAAAGCCTGCGCCGAACTCGGCATCGTTTCCGAAACGCACGTCCAACCAAGCACGGCCTCCGAGGAAGATTTGTTGATGCTGGTCGAACTGCTGAATTCACAAAGGCATCTTCACGGAATTTTAGTTCAAGCTCCGCTGCCGAAACACATTCGCGAGTCGGTGATTTATTCCGCCGTGCTGCCAACCAAGGACGTGGATGGTTTTCATCCCGTCAACGTCGGCAAGCTGATGCTCGGCGATGATTCCGGTTTCAAACCCTGCACTCCCGCTGGCGTCGTGGAATTGCTCGTGCGTTCCGGCGTGAAAACGGATGGCGCGGAAGTCGTCGTCCTTGGTCGCGGCAACATCGTCGGCAAACCGATGGCCGCGATGCTCTGCCAGAAAGGTCGCAGCGCCAACAGCACCGTCACGATCTGCCACTCCGCCACGCGCGACATCAAGGCGCACTGCCGCCGCGCGGACATCATCATCGCCGCGCTGGGCGTCGCGGAATTTTTGAAGGCCGACATGGTCAAGCCCGGCGCCGTCATCATGGACGTAGGCGTGAATCGCGTGCCCGACGCCACGAGCAAGACCGGCACGAAGCTCGTCGGCGATGTTGCCTTCGCTGAAGTTCAACCCATCGCCGGACGCATCACCCCCAACCCCGGCGGTGTTGGCCCGATGACGATTGCGATGCTGTTGCAAAACACCGTCCGCGCGGCAGAAATTTCCATCAACTAAAACTCTCAACTATTAACTGACATGAACGCCACCCGAATTCTCCCCGACCTCCAATGCTCGCTCGTCTGCGAAGAAGTCCGCCAAGAAGCGAACGGAAATCTTTTCCTCATCGGCGTCGTCAACGTCATCCGCGTGCCGCAGATTCCTATCGTCGCCGGACGCATCTGCATCTTCAACCGCTGGACGGCGGGCATCGGCCAGTTCAACGAAAACACCCGCCTCATCGCTCCCGACCAGACCACCATCGTGAGCAAGGGTGAAATGAAATTTGAACTGAAAGATCCGTCGCACTCGGCCACCGGCGTGATTGTGTTCGGCAACGTGAAGTTTGAAACCGCCGGAACTTATTTCATCGAAGTGATGGTGGAAGACGTGATGAAGCTGCGCTACCCGCTCGTCGTCGTCCACATCCCGCAGCCGGAAGCGAAGCAGGGATAAACCCGAATTCCGAAGTAGCACAGGCCTCTGGCCTGTGTGTTTATCCCGAATTCCGAAATTAAAATCAGCGAAAACAGCGTGCGCGTCCGTCGGAGCGCGGCGTTCACGCCGCTTCAACTGCCGCAACTTTTTGTGCTGTCGGACATCTGCCAGCATACGAACGTTGAAGCGGCCTGAAGGCCGCGCTCCCATTACAGCGCGGATTCCACTGCGGAGTTCGGGTTGAAGCCATTTCATCCGCCGCCGATACCACCGTATGAACGTCAGCATGTGGATGGCGCGCGAGCCGGCGATGGTGGAATTGCACACTTCCGCAACGGCTGCGGCCAGGTTGATGACCGAACGCCGCGTGCGGCGGCTGCTCGTCGTAGAAACGCGCGCGGATGGCCCGCGATTGCTCGGCATCGTCTCGGCCAAAGATGTCATCCATGCGTTTCCGCCCAACGTGAATCCGTTCGCCATCGAAGGCCCAGACTCACGACTGACCTCCACGACCGTTTCCAAAATTATGTCCGTCCGCCCGGTTACGGTCACGCCGGACACGCCCATTGAAGACGCGGCCACCCTCATGTGCGCGCACAAAATTGGTTCGCTCCCCGTGCTGCGCGGCCAGATGCTCGTCGGCATCATCACCGAGTCGGACATTTTCCGCGCGTTCGCGAGCCTGTTCAGTGCGGATGAGAAAGGCGCGCGGATCACCTTCGACGTGACGCAGGGCGAAGACGTTTTTGAACTGGTGGGAAAACTTTCCCGCCAGCATCACTTGAAAATCGCCAGCCTCATTTGGACGCACCATGATGAATTGCCCGTCTGCCTCGTGCGCGTGTGCGGCGAGAACGTGGATCAAATGCTGGACGAACTGTGGAGTTCCGGCCACGCGATTGTGAACGTCATCCGTTTCGACGGCGTGAAGGATCGAAGCGTGCTGCCAGCATCGCCGCAGCCGTTTCAGCCGTTTGTCCTGCCGGAGAAAAAGGCGTGCGGGTTGTATCCGTCAGGGTAGCCGTCAATTTTTCCGCGCGGCTTCGACGATGGCATCCGCCAATTCCTGTGCCGTCCAATCATTGCCATCGAATTGCTTGAAGAGATTCCCCTGCCCGTCCAGCACCACCGTGCGGAGGTTGTGCGAAATAGAACCGCCCTCGCGCCAGAAATTCAGCCCTACTTTCGGCGCCAGCCCCGCGAGCGTGTTCGTGGACGCCACCGCAAAGCGCCAGCGGTTCGTATCGCCGCCGCGATAAAAATTTCCGAAACCAGAAAGGATTTCCGGTTGGTCGAAATCCGAGTCGAAGGAAATGGAGAGCAGTTGCCAGTTCGCCGGTGCGCTGGCCGGCGCGAGAATTATTTTCCGCGCCTCGGCCAGGTTGCGGTTCATGCGCGGACAAAATTCCGGCAGCGGGCAAGTTGTGAAAAAAAACGTGAACGCCACGGCGCTGCCCCGGAACGCCGAGAGCAGGAAAGTTTTACCATCCTCGCCGGTGAACTCGTAATCGCCAAGCGCATCGCCGGGATTCAGTTGCGATGTCGGAATGTGAAAAGTGAACACGCCATTCGTCACCTCGCTGATATGATGCGCCACAAAGCGGACGCCCTCGATCCAGTCGTCATCATCCGTCACGCGCAGCTTGAAGGTGATCTCGTCATTCGGCGCGATGCCTGCCAGTTCGTTCGGGTTACGGACGGAAAGCTCCATCGTCATCGCCCTCATGTAGCCGGGAATTTTCTCGTGCTTGATGGTCGCCTTGTGCCCGTCCGCCGCGATGGCTTTCACGATGCCGCGCGCGTCATACGACTTGGCGGCAGGCGCGGACGGCGCGGCGGACTTGGGCGCGGGCGGCTCCTGATTGCAACCGGCAACCAGCGCAAGCAAGAGGCCGAAGATGACAAAGTTAATTTTCATTTTTCAAACCACGAAATACACGAACCACACGAAAGGGACACAAAAAATTCCAGACAACTGGAGCGCCGGCTTCCAGCCGGCAAGTTGGAGTTCAAGCTTTAGCTTGTTCCGCCGGCAAGATGCCGGCGCTCCAGTTGTCCGGCTCAATTCTCATTTTTCAAAGCCTTGATCTCCGCCGACACCGCCGCTGGCGTCTCGACGCGCAGGCCGTCAAAAAACGCGCGCAGGTTTCCGCGCTGATCCACCACGGCGATGCGCTCCGTGCCGACAAAATTTCCCGGCATGGAGATAAACGGATTGTTCGTCTCCACCGCCAGAAAACTCGTGCCGATGACGAAGTGCAGTTGCGCCTGGTCGCCCGTCAGCAGATTCCAGCGGTTCGTGTCCGCGCCGAATCGCGCGCCCCACTTCGCCAGCACCGGCGGCGTGTCCGAGCGCGGGTCCACGGTGAGCGAGAGCAGCCGCACCTCCGGCGCGTCTGCCGTGAGCCGCTGGATTTCTGCCATGCGCTTGCTGACTTCCGGGCAAGTCAGCGAACAGCTTGTGAAAAGAAAACTCACGATGAGAATTTTTCCGCGCACGTCCTCGCGTGTGAATTCCGCGCCCGCGCTGTTCGTCAAAGCGAAGTTCACCAGCACGCGCGCCTTGTCCGGCAGGATGCCGCGCACTTTTTCCTTGGCTGAAAACGCCACGACGGCAAACCAACTGCCGATCCCCGCCACGAGCGCCAGCACGACGACGATGACGAGAAAAAATTTCTCCTCACCGCGCGATGTCGTTTGAGGTTTTTGGTTTTCAGTCATTGAACCGGGAATAAATTCTCACGCAAAG
>JAYVQV010000516.1:0-4093 GCA_043776855.1 Limisphaerales bacterium
GAGGCCGACGGTCGGCGCGCCGGACGCCTTGTCCATGGAATACGCCATCACGTCCGCGCCAATCGCGCGCGGGTCGGCGCCGATGAAGGGCGTGCCCCAAGCGTTGTCCACGATGTAAGGCACGCCATATTCCTGCGCGAGTTTCGCGATGCCGGTCTGCAAAATGGGAACGTTCTTCTCCCGCTGGAGTTCACGCTTTAGCGTGCTCGGGGAACAAGCTGAAGCTTGAACTCCAACTTCGCCGTAGCCGTAGCCAACGGTGTCGTAGCCAAGGGACGAAAAGGCCGTGAGGTTGGACGCATGACGGGCGGCGGTGGCCGCGATGCGGGCGAGAGTTTTCTTCGCGTCGTAATTCGCGAGCAGCACGGCGGGATGTTGCTTGATGCCGTGCAATTCGTAACGCGCGCCTTCCATCGGCACGAACACGGCGTCGGTGTTGTCGAGGCGTTTGCCGGAGAAACCGAGTTCGCCCGCCGTCACGCCGCGATCCGCAAACAAGTCTTTGTAGCGCGGCGGAAACGGCCGGCCATAGCCGCCGTGATGATGGATATGCCGCTCGAACGGCGTGATGTAACGCGCGCGATAATTTTCGCCGCGCCCCGTGATGGGCGGCGTGATGAGCGCGTCGAAGCTTGTCCACAGCGCGGCTTCGCAGGTATTCGTCGGCGCAGCATCGAAGCCATCGCCATAAACGTCCTTCACGATCTCGCGGATTTCTTCGATGAGAAATTTATTCTCAATGACCTTGCGCGACGCATCTTCGACGGCTTGGCTCACCTCGCGCGTGAGCAACGCATGGCAGCTCGACACCGCGCCGGTGAGACCAATCTTGCCCTTCATCTCCGGCGTGATGCCGATGTCATCGGCGAACTTTTTCGCCTCGGCGTAGATCGCGGGCATTTTCTGGTGGAGTTCTTTGTAGAGTTGGAAGCGATATTTGGATGACATAAATTTTTTCAAAAATTGGTAGGGCGGGCAGTCCTCTGCCCGCCGCAAGCGTGATAAATCTTTTGGCTGGCAACGACGGCGCGCACGGAGTGACGCGCCCTACCAGCGTTGGTTGCATTTGAAGTTTTCATTTACGCGCGAATTTAATTTTGCTGCCGACGGAGATTTTCAACTGCGGCCCGGTCCGGCGCTTCTTCACACCGATGATGATGTTGATGTGGTTTGGCTCGTGCGTTTCGTCGAAGCCGATGATTTCGCCGACGGCCTTGCCATCCACGAACAAGGTTTCGCCAACAATGATGCAGCCGCCGCGACTCACTTCAAAGAAGGCGAGGTAAGCGATCCGGTTCGCCGTGTCGCCGGGTTTCTTGCCGGTTTCGTCCGTGGCGATGAGTTCGTGGATGGAATTTTTCGGCAGTGCTCGCGAATAAGTTGGGATGAGTTTGAGTCCGCGTGTCTCGTGCGTCGAGTCGAGCACGGTGATGACGCCGCCTTTCACCGGCCGGTTGGCGGCGTAAGTCGAGAGCGTCACAAAACGCGTGGTCGCAATTTTTTTAGGCATGGCGATTCCCCAGAATGAGTTTTGCCCGAACCGTCATTTATTATTTCACAAATCGAAAAGCTGATTACTAAAAAGCAAAATAATCCCGCTGTCTCGAAACGTTGAATCCTTATGCGCGCCACTGTGCCGCCGACGCGCCAAGCCGTCAAGGGGGAAACCAAAAGCGAAATTAACGGAACGCGGCTCTGGGAGCCGCAGCACATCCGAAAATTTCAACGCATCCAATTTTTCAGAAGCTCCGGTTTCGGCGGTGCGGCGGCGGCTCACCGAGCCGCGCTCCGTTTTTAACCACAAAAAACGCCGCGTTAAAAACGCGGCGTTCAAGATTTGATTTGGGCGGCGGAAAAAATTACGGGTTCGCAAGAATTTCGGCGCGCAGCTTTTGGTATTCATCCGGCGTGACCATGTCGGCTTTGTATTTCGTGAGCAGTTCGGCGAGCTTGTGCTGCTGGACGGAATTGATAGGTAGCGGCGGCGCCACGCTGACGATGGCGGGCGCGACAGCCTTGGCTGGCTCCACAACTTTGGGTTTCTTGGCGACGGTCGGCTTCTCCGCCTTCATCGGTTTCGCTTCCGCTTTCACGACCGGTTTCACAACCGGTTTGGCGACGGGTGTGGACGTGACCGGCTTGGCTGCTGCTGGCGCGGCAGGCTTGTTGGCGGCTTCTTGGAACATCGAATGGGCGATGGCTTCGCGCGCCTTGGCCTGCTCCGGTGTGTCCATGGTTTTTACCGTCGTGGCCGTTTTCGGCTGCTCCACTTTGGGCTGCTGGAGATTGGACTTCACTTGCTTCTTGGCGGCGGCGACTTCAGCGGCTTTTTGTTCCGCCGCATTCTTCTCGGCAAGCTTTTTGGCCTGCGCAGCGGCAGCGGCTTTTTCCGCATCAGCCTTGGCTTGCGCCTTGGCGGCGATGGCTTCCTTTTCTTTGTTGGCAGCGGTCAATTTGGCGGCTTGTTTTTGCGTTTTTAGTTGTGCGGCTTTCTTTTCTGCATCGGCTTTGGCCTGCGCTTCAGCCGCGAGTTTTTCTGCTTTGGCCTTGGCTTTGGCCTGCGCGGCCGCGGCGACCCCGTCTTTTTCTTTTTGGGCGGCGGTGAGTTTCGCGGCTTCTTTTTGCGCTTTCAACTCGGCGGCTTTGGCGTCAGCGGCGACCTGCTCGGCCTTGGCTTTGGCTTTCTTGTCCAT
Source organism: Limisphaerales bacterium (assembly GCA_043776855.1). Taxonomy (GTDB): domain Bacteria; phylum Verrucomicrobiota; class Verrucomicrobiia; order Limisphaerales; family UBA11358; genus UBA11358. The sequence continues at coordinate 2,694 of JAYVQV010000516.1, forward strand.
CGGAACCATCACCGGCTCGGTGGCTTTCGCGATGGGCTTGACGACGGGTTTTTCAATCGGCTTCGCGACGGGAACAACCACCGGCGCGACGACCGTTTTGACGGCGGGCGCGGCGGCGGGCGCGGCGACTTGGGTTTTGACCTGGGGCGCGGAAGTTTTGTTGGTGACGGGCGTTTCCGCTCCGATCTCAAATAATTTCGACGCAAGCGCGGCGCGGGCGGAGGCTTGGGCAGCATTGTCTTGGGCGCGAATGATGGGCGCGAGGCCGAGCGCGAGAACGCAGACGGTCAGGGAAATTTTGGAAATTTGCATGGTGTTTTCTTACGCCAATTTGCCGACGGAAGCAACTGCTTTTCGGGTCGGCACGAACAATCGTCGCCACGCGAACGGCAACGGACTCGCCAGCAACGATAGGAAAATTATCCGCCAAACTTCGCCTCGCGAAATTTTTACGCGTGTCCGCAACTGCGCCGCATCCGCGACGCGCAGCTTCGCAATCGTCCGCATCCCAAACAGGATCGGCCACGCGCAGGCGAGGCGGACGCGGAATTGCCAGAAGGGCAGTGTGCTCGTGTAGCGCCAGCCGGCGGCGAGGTGCGACTCCGCTTTGTCGAGGTATTCGTGAAAGAGCGGGAGAAATTTTTCCGCAGCGGCGGGCGACAGCAGGATTTCGGGAAACAACTTCGCCTCGTCCAATCGTTGCGTGGGCAGATAGCAACGGCCATTTTTCAAATCCGCCGGGAGGTCGCGCAGGATGTTCACGAGTTGCAAACCTTTGCCGAAGCGGATGCCGTCGGCGATGAGTTGCTGCTCGTCGAGGCGCGCGTTGGGAAACAGATGCGCGCGGCAGATCTTCGTCCAGAATTCGCCGACGCAGCCAGCCACGCGATAAGTGTAATCATCCAGTTCGACGGCGGTTTCCAGAGCGAGAATTTTTTGTCCGGGCGCGCGGGTGGCGGCGGAGCCAAGAATTCCGAAGCGCCGTAAATCTAATTCCTGTCCGCTGGTAATGGTGGTGAGAACACCGCGCACCAGTTTCAAATCTTCCGGCGAGAGCGTTTGCAACGCGGACAAACTGGCTTCAACTTTTTCGAGCAACACCCGTTCAGCGGGCAAGCCTTGCGACTTCGCCAGTTCACCAAAATTCAGCGGGGCGGAACTCTGGCCGACGATGCGTTCGCGAAGTTGGTTCAACGCGGCCAGCCGTTCGGCCACCGGGAGAATTTCCGTGTCGGCAATCGTGTCCGTGGTGCGCGCGAGCAGGTAGGCCAGGCCAATCTGCGGGCGCACGGCGGCGGGCAACACGCGCAACGTCAGGTAAAACGAGCGCGAGGTCCGCTTCAGCAATTCTTGGAGCGGCGCGTTCATTTTACTTTGGGCATGGCCAGTTGATAGAACTC
>JAYVQV010000517.1:0-4092 GCA_043776855.1 Limisphaerales bacterium
GTCCGCGCGGGCTGGAAAATCGCAAGGGACTCGCGGACGAGCCGTCCGCGCTCCGGGTTCCCTGCCCGTGCCTTGGAAAAATTCATTTGGCATCCGTGCGTTCAAAGACAAAAAAATTGTTCAGCCCAAGTTGAAACGTGCGGCGGCGCACTAACCGGAATTTCGGCGGCGGAAAAATTTCCGGCGTTTGTGAAACCTCGTAGCCGTGATGTTCTTCCAGCGACATCCCGTCCACCAGCCGTAGAAATTTCAGCGCGGCGAGGATTTGATCCACGCGCGGCGATGGCACGGTGATGAGCAGCTTGCCGCCGGGCTTGAGAAATTTTTCACAGCCATCGCGCAACGCGGCGTAGGCCGCTGGCGGAAAATGTTCCAGCACGGCAAGCATCGTGATGGCGTCGAACGGCGCGGTTCCCGGCGGCATGGCGTCGGGAAAAAATCCCGGCAGCAGGCGGCAGCCGTTGACCGTGATTTCTTTTTTCAACGTGGGATCAACACCCAGACTGCCCGCACCGACCGACGAACCGAGCGCGGTGAACAGCGCGCCATCCACACTGCCGATGTCGAGAATCCGCGCGCCGGGGGCAAGCTGCTTGGAAACTTTGCGGATGCGCCAGCGTTGCAAGAAACGGTCCGTGAATTTCATGCGGCAGGACTGGAATTTTCCTTCAGCGCTGGCGGCTGGCGCGTCGTCGTTTTCAACCCCAGCACGCTCATGAAAAAACTGGCGAACACCGTCTGCACTCCAAGCACCAGCAGCGTCGTCGCCGGGATCAGGCGGCGCAGATTCGCCGGGTAATCCAGTGTGCCGTAACCGGCCTCGCGCCAGATCCAGACGGCGTGACCCAGCAACCCGAGTCCGAGCAGGGCGATGAAGCCGCCGAGGACAATGCCTTTTTCCAGCGTGAAAAATTTGAAGAGCTTGGAAAATTTTTCATCGTGCGGCAGCAGCCCTTCCGCGATGGCGAACACGTTCGTGAAAAAAGCGAAGGTCACCATTTGAAAACCGATGATGGCCGCCATGCTCGCCACCAGCAGCGAACCCACATCCAGCACCGCGCCGGACAAATGTTGGGGCACAGTTGCCAGCGCGATGGCCGCGAGCAACCCGCCGCCGAACAGCAAACTGCCCGGCACCAAGAACAACCAGCGCGGACAGAACAGCAGCATGAAACGCAGATGCCGCCAGCCATCGCGCCACGGTTTCAGGTGCGGCGGACGGGAGCGCCCGTCTTTGCGCAGCGTCACCGGCACCTCGTCAATCTTCAGCCCTTTCAACGTGGCCGAGATGACCATTTCCGACGCGAACTCCATGCCGGTCGTTTTCAAATCCATTTTGGCAAACGCCGTCTTGGTGAAGCCGCGCAGGCCGGAATGAAAATCGTGCGCGGGACATTTGAAAAATAATCTCCCGATGAATGACAGGATTGGATTGCCGATCCAACGGTTTTTCCACGGCATCGCGCCGGGAACAATCGTGCCGCCACCGGCGGGCAGGCGGCAGCCCATGACGAGTTCGTTGCCCGCCTGAAATTTTTTCACGAAGCGATCCACCTCGCGGAAATCGTAGCTGTCATCCGCGTCGCCCATGACGATCCATTCGCCGTGCGCCGCCGCCACGCCGCCGCGCAGCGCACTGCCGTAACCTTTTTGCGGGATGGGAACCACGCGCGCGCCGAGTTTTTCCGCGATAGCTTGGGAGCCGTCCGTGCTGCCGTTGTCGGCGATGAGAATTTCTCCCGGCACGCCCGCGCGCGCGAGTCCGGCCTGCGCCGTTTCAATGCACTTCGCAAGCGTCTCCGCTTCGTTCAGGCAGGGCATGAGAATGGTCAGCTTCATGAGAATGAGGACGGAGATTAATGGAATCTGGCGCGGGTTGCGAGCGCCGTTTTGCAGAAATGATGGCGCACCATTTTACGGTCCGTCGCGGAAGCGCACCAGCCACCATTCGCCCGCCGGCTTGCCGGCCCGCAGTTTCAATTGAAATGTTTCAAGCACCTCTGCGTCGTGTTCCGCCACCCAGCGGGCGGCCACGCCGGAGCCGAGTTGTTCCAAAAAACTGACGCTGATGATGGCCACGCGGACATTGTGGTTGCGGATCCACGCCATGCCGTCGTCCCGGCGGATGTTGATGACTTCACGCGAACCGAACGGACGCCACAGCGAGGTCTCCGGCTCGTCGGCGGCAACAAACCCCAGGCGTGCGATCCCGGCCGGGATTTTTTCCAGCACGGGCGCGAACGCATCGCCGCGCACACCATAGACGGAATAGACGGCCCAGGCGCGTTGCAACTGTTTGCTGTCGGCCTGCTCGCCGCCGCAATGGCGGAGAACCGTCACGGCGGGCCACAACGGACGCTGCGGGTTGGTGACCAGCAAAACGGCGGTCGAGATAAAAATAGCCCACACGGCTGTGCGCCAGAGGCCGCGCCGGAACCAGCCGCCGGCGTCCAGCACCGGCAGCATCAGCAGCGGATAGACCGGCAGGAAATAACGCGGCGGCCCGCTGGCGCCGGACTTCATCATCACGACGATGGCCGCAACCCACACGGCGCAGAAAAATTGAAATTCAAAACGGAACAACCCGCCAAGTCCGGGCCATGCCTGGCGGCGGGAATTTTTAAGTTTCCAGGCCAGCAGCGCGAGCAGCAACAGGCTGACGCCGCAGCCGAGGCCGGCGACTTCCTCCGCCTGCATGTCCGGCAATTGGTTTTCTGCGAGGCCAAGCTCCATGTTGTCATGAAGTTTTTTTGCGAGGCCTGGCGGCGTGACTTTATCCATGAAGGCGCGCCACTGGTGGGCAAACGGGAACACCGGCGGCACGAGGTTCATGCAGGTGATGGAGAGGGTGTTGGCATACAGCCGGTAAATTTCCGCGCCGCCGCCGATGGCCGCCTGCTCGGCCTTCAGCCCCGTCCAGTCGCCGCACGCCCGCCAGTTCGCCACCGCCGTGGGCAGCAGCGAGGCCGAGGCGGCGAACACCGCGAGCGCCGCCACCGCCACGGGCCGGCGCAAAATAATTTTCCACGCGGGCAAAATGGCAACCGCCCACGGCAGCAGCAACACCAGGTTGAACGCCTTCACTGCGGTCATCAGCGCCGCCGCCAGCGCCGCAGCGGCCACGGCGGCGAGGGAAATTTCTTTCCGCGCCCGCAGCGCATATTCAAACGCCGCCAGCGTCAGCACCGCGCCGAACATATCGTTCAGGTAGCTGCCCGCCTGCAGCGCGTAGCCGTAGCCGGCGGGAAAAATCCACATCCAGTGCCACGCCGCGCGCGGCCCCACGCCCAATCGTGTCAGCACCGCAAAAATCCTTCCCGGCAGCAGCAGGAACGAGACGACGTTGATGAGAAACACCAGCCGGTCGGTGTGAAAGAAAACAAACTGCGGCGCCGTGACCCACTCGAAGCCCGCCGTGCGCGTGTTCAGCCGCTGAAAATCGGTGTGGATCCATTGCCACTGTTCCACCGCGAGCCAGTGCAGCACGCGCGGCGTGCGATACGCCAGCCCGTCCAGGTTGGCCGGCGAATGGATGGCGCCGCCGATGGCCGCCATCGCCGCGAGAACCAGGAACGCCAGCGGAAAACCACGGCGGAAACGGTTTTTGATTTTCGCGCAACCGCCGCCGCAAGAAAACTGCGCGCCGGTTTTTATTTTCCAAAACCAAATCGCGGCGAGGCCGGTGGCGAAGGCGGCGGCGTAACCACCGGCGTTCAACTGATGCAACGCGGACAGCGCCCAGCCCGCGCAGTTGAGATACGCGCAGAACCAAATCCAGATGACGACGGCGGCAGGCATGGGGTCGAAGTTTCCCCGTCTCCGAATTTGAAATCAATCAAATTGGTTGGCGATGGCGCGGCCGGGATGCCTCTTGACCCGGTTGAGCTTCGCACTGGATTCCACTCCCTCTCCTCCTCGGAGGAGGAGCAGCGACAGCGGCTATGGACAGGGAGAGGAGGCCAATGTTTGCGAAATTAAATTCCCCTCTCCCCAGCCCTCTCCCCGCTCGTGCCTCGCGGGGCGAGGGAGCCAGACCGCAACAGTGTTAAGCTGCACCCGCCGCCCGCGCTCCACGTCGAAACGGCTTGCTTG
>JAYVQV010000518.1:0-4065 GCA_043776855.1 Limisphaerales bacterium
AATTTTCCGGCGGGCGACGCCCGCCGTAGTGGCACAGGCTTCCAGCCTGTGTGTTCATTCCCACGAACTCACAGGCAAGATGCCTGTGCCACTTCGGAATTCGGGGTAAACTTTCCGACCGCGCGAAATCCGGCAAGATGCCGGATTTAACCGGCTGGAAGCCGGTTCCACCACAGGCGAGAACACGTCGCGTCCATCCATTGCCCTATCATCATCGAATCCAATTCGTGTAAGCCCGCTCGCCAAAATACTCGTAGCCCTTGCCCGCGTCCGCCGTGCCGGAGAGCAGTGCGTGGATGAATCCATTCCGCTCGACTTGCACGGTGTGAAAAATTTTATGCGCGGGATTTTCTTTCATCAGAAATTCAATCCGGCCATCCAGCGCAGAAAATTTTTGCAGTCCATCATTCGTCTGGCTGGTGAATTGGAATTCCGATTTCAAGTCGCCGAGCATCATCTGGCTGTGGCCCCACGTTCCGCCTTTTTCGCTCACGAAAGTTTTTCCATCCAGCAAACCCAGATAGTCCTGATACGCCAGCACGCACAAATAGTTTTGCTCAATTCGGAGCGCGGACGGCTCGTCCGCGAGTTGCGGCGGCTCCGGCAGGAACGCGCGGACGGGCCGTCCGCGCTCCAGCCAGCGGAAGATTTTGTCCGCGTGATTGGTGGAATTGTAGGCGTAGTTGCTGTCGAGGAACGCGATACGTTTCACGTCGGCGGGAATTTTTTTCACGGCGTTCAGATAGCCGAACATCGCGCTGCCGCCGCCGCTGTGGCTGGCGAGAACCACTTCTATTTTGTTCGATGAAAAAATTCCGCGCACGCCATCAAAGATTTCCGCGATGCGCTGGTCGTTGTATTTCTTGCGCCACGCCGGCCAGCTTTTCATGCCCGCTTCCAGATACGCGACGACGATGGTTTTATTCGTGATGACCTGTCGCAGCCAGCGCGTCTGCGCGCCGATGTGTTGGATGTTGAAATGCCAGTCCTCGCCCGGTTGCAACGGCTTGCCGATGGTCTGCTCAATCGTGTTGCCGTTCGGCAGCGCGAAGAACACCAGCAGCACGGGCTTGTCCGGCGAAAAATTTTCTTTGGCCGGCGCGTTGATGACGATGCGAACTTCGTCCGGCAATTTTATTTCGCGTGTAAGTTCGCCGAAGTTCATCGTGGCGGTGAACTCCGCCGGGAACGGAGCGCCGAGCACCTGCTCGGCTCGTTGTTGTGCGTCCGAGAAACGAGCCGAGCGGGTGCTCGGCGCTCCGACCGCGTTTGTTGCGTATCTTCCATTCGTCACCACGCCTTCGTCACTGATGAGGCCGCAGAGTTTCGGGTCGGCCAGAACTTCGGCCACGGATTTTTTCTCGCCGTTCACCAGCATGGTTTGCGAAACGAGCCGGGTGCATTGGCTGTAATCTACCCACCACGAAACATGGCCGAGATACAGCGGCTGGATCGCCACGCCGTTCGTGCGATGCCAGCCGTAGATCGCCACCTTGTTCGTCGCGCTGGCGAGCCGTGCGGAAATTACCACGTCTTTCTTGTGTCCGGCCACGAGCGCGCCCAGCGGAAATAAATTTGTCAGCGCCATCCGCTGCGCGCGGATCGTCTCGTTGTGCTGCGCGAAAATGGGAACGGTCGTCATCGCCGCGCTTGGCGGGATTGGCGAAGGTTCCAGCTTCACTTCGGCGGCGGCGTAAATGGCGTCCACCATCTTGCGCGTCGGCAACGTGCAATCCAGCTTGTCAGCAATCTGCTGCGCCGTGCCGGGCGCGATGGGCGCGAGGAAATAATTTTCATCCGAGCCGATGGCGAGATAATCCGGCGCGGCGAAGAACGTGGCGAAGTTTGTTTTTCCATCGGCGACGTTGGTGACGTTGACCGCGCAGAACTTGCGAAGAAAACTTGGCGCGTTGCCCGCGAGAAATTCTTTGGCGATGAATTCATCGCGTGCGGCCAAGTCCAGGGCGGAAATTTTTTTGACGAAGGCATCGCCATCCAGCGCGTTCGTGGCGCGCGGCGGGAGCGGGAGGCTTTGGGCGAAGGCGGTGTTGGCGAGGCAAACTACGAAAAATTGCAGCAGCGTTTTCAGTTGGTGGTTCATGCGGCGTTTGTTCCAGGGCTGGCGCATCTGGGTTGACGATGCCAAAGCTCCAGAGGGCTGGAGCAGTCCAAGACGCAAGCGTTGTCCGTTAAACGTCGTTCCGCGCGAAGCGTCTTGGACTGCGGCAGCCCTCTGCCGCTTTTCCACGGACTCGTTAGTGATGCACCAGCTTCAAACATCCTTGCGCGGAAACAGCGGTGCGGGTTCGCCGATGGTGTGACCGGCTGGCAATCCGCCCCATGTTGCGTCGGCCAGTTTGTCCGGCGTGTTGGTCAAGCCGAGTTGCGCGTAAATCTTGGCCGAGGTTCCCGGCAAAAACGGATTCAGCAACACCGCCAGCACGCGGCAGGATTCGGCGAGATTGTAGAGCACTTCGTCGAGGCGTTGCGCTTGCGCGGGATCTTTCGCCAGCTTGAAGGGCGCGGTTTCATCCACATATTTGTTGGCGCGGTTCACGAGTCCCCAGATGCTTTGCAGCGCGCCTTGCAATTCGCTTTTCAGCAGCCGCGCGCACGTTTCATCCGCGGCTTTGGCCGCGTCGGCGGCGAGCTCGTTGGAGCGCGCGGGGACAACGCCGTTGCGATAACGCTTGAGCATCGAGAGCGAGCGGTTCACGAGATTGCCGAGGCCGTTGCCGAGTTCAGCTTGATAGCGCGAGCGGAAACCGGCGTCGGTCCAGTTGCCGTCCGGTCCGATGTCGAGTTCGCGCAAAACATAAAAACGGAAGGCGTCCAAGCCCCATTCACTGATGACCGCGATCGGGTCAACGACGTTGCCGGTGCTTTTGGAAATTTTTGCGCCGTCTTTTTGCCACCAGCCGTGAACGAGAATTTGTTTCGGCAGCGGCTGGCCCATGGCCTTGAGCATGATCGGCCAATAGACGGCGTGAAATTTCACGATGTCTTTGCCGATGACGTGGATGTCCGCCGGCCAGAGTGGGGGATGGGGTTTGGCGTCTGGTGTCTGGGGGGTGGTGGCGCGGGCGTCATTCCCCAGAGCCGATTCCCGCGCGGCGGGGACGGATAAATAATTCACCAGCGCATCGAACCAGACGTAGGTGACGAACTCCGGGTCGAAGGGCAGGGGAATCCCCCAATTCAACCGCGCCACGGGACGCGTGATGCAGAGGTCTTCGAGCGTATTATTTTTGAGAAAGCCGAGGACTTCATTGCGGCGGTAGCTTGGCGAAATGAAATCGGGATTTGCTTCGATGTAATCAATGAGCCATTGCTGCTGCGCGCCGAGTTTGAAGTAGTAATTATCTTCTTTGAGTTCGACGACTTCACCATAGCTCGCGTCAAACTTTCCGTCGGGCAAACGATCTTTCTCCGTGAGAAATGTTTCCTCTTTGGCGGAATAAAAACCGGTGTAGCTGGCCTTGTAGAAATGCCCGGCGTCGTTGAGCTTGGCGAGCGTGGCTTGGACAAATTCTTTGTGGCGCGGCTGCGTGGTGCGGACAAAATCATCGTTGGTGAGTTCGAGTTTTTTCACGAACGCCTGCCAGTCGGCGGCGAGCGCATCGCAGTATTCTTGCGGATTTTTTTTCTCCGCCAGCGCGGCTTGCTGGACTTTCTGGCCGTGTTCGTCGAGGCCGGTTAGAAAGAAAACTTCCTGCCCCAGACTGCGCCGCGCCCGCGCGATGACGTCGGCAATGATCTTCTCGTAGGCATGGCCGAGATGCGGCTGGCCGTTGACGTAATCAATCGCGGTGGTGATATAAAACCGTTTGCTCATTCAGCCGTGCAGTTTGGCGGACAAACGCGGGGAAGGCAAACGTGATGTTCCAGCGGCGGGGATGGGGTGCAGCTTGACCCGGTTGCGGTCTGGCTCCCTCGCCCCGCGAGGCACGAGCGGGGAGAGGGTTGAGGAGAGGGGATTTTTATTTGGCAAACCATTGGCCTCCTCTCCCCGGCCCATAGCCGCTGTCGCTGCTCCTCCTCCGAGGAGGAGAGGGAGTGGCATCC
>JAYVQV010000519.1:0-4061 GCA_043776855.1 Limisphaerales bacterium
GGGCAGCTACACGCGCAAACATTTCTTCGGCAAGTATCCGCAGTTGCTCGAACTCGTGACGCACTTGAGCGACGAGCAGATTTCCAAACTGTTGCGCGGCGGTCACGATGTCCGCAAAATGTATGCGGCCTATAAGTCGGCGATGGATCACAAAGGCCAGCCGACCGTCGTGCTCGCGAAGACCGTCAAGGGCTACGGCCTCGGCGAAGCGGGTGAAGGCAAAAACATTTCGCACCAGCAGAAAAAAATGAACGAGAAGGAACTCCGCGAGTTCCGCAAGCGTTTCAACATTCCCATCAGCGACGACGTGATCGCGGATATGCCGTTCTTCCGCCCGCCCGCCGACAGCGTGGAGACGAAGTATCTGCTCGAACGGCGCAAGGCGCTCGGTGGCTTTTTGCCCGCGCGCATTTTTAAGCCGGTGACGCTTGATGTGCCGAAGCTGGATTATTTCGGCGAACTCTTGAAGGCCGGCAAATCTGAAATTTCCACAACGAGTTCGTTCGGCGCGCTCTTGAGAATTTTGCTCCGGCACAAAGGCATCAGCAAATGTCTCGTGCCGATTATTCCCGACGAAGCCCGCACGTTTGGTCTCGACGTGCTGTTCCGCGAGATCGGAATTTATTCGTCCAAAGGCCAGCTCTATGAGCCGGTGGATAAAAATATTTTGTCGTTCTACAACGAAACGAAGGACGGACAAATTCTTGAAGAAGGCATTACGGAAGCTGGTTCGATGGCTTCCTTCATCGCGTCCGGCACGAGCTACGCCTCGCACGGCGTGCCGACGATTCCGTTTTATATTTACTACTCGATGTTCGGTCCGCAGCGCGTGGGCGATTTGTTCTGGCTCGCCGGCGACATTCGGGCGAAAGGATTTTTGTGCGGCGCGACGTCCGGCCGCACGACTTTGAACGGCGAAGGCTTGCAACATCAGGACGGACACAGCTTGCTGCTCGCTGGCACCGTGCCGACGTGTCTGCCTTACGATCCGGCGTTTAGTTTTGAAATCGCCGTCATCGTCGCCGACGGGTTACGCCGGATGTATGTCGAGCAGGAGGATATTTTTTATTACCTCGCGCTCTACAACGAAAACCACGCGATGCCCGCGATGCCGGAAGGTGTTGAGGACGGAATTTTGAAGGGTCTCTACAAATTTAAGTCCGGCGTCGAAGGCAAAAAAATCAAGGCGCACATTTTCGGCAGCGGCTCCATCATGCAGTCCGCGTTGAAGGCGCAGGAAATTCTCGCCGAGAAATACGGCGTCAGCGCCGACGTGTGGAGCGCGACGAGTTACAAACTTCTCCGCAATGACGCCATCCGCATCCAGCGCTGGAATATGCTGCACCCGACTTTGCCCGCGAAAAAAAGCTTCGTCGAGAATCTGCTCGCAAAAGAGCAGGGGGTATTCGTCGCCGTATCCGACAACGTTCGCACGATTCCTGACCAGATTGCGCCGTGGATTCCCGGCGGATTGTTCACGCTCGGCACCGACGGCTTTGGCCGCAGCGATACGCGCGCGCGCCTGCGCCGGTTCTTCGGCGTGGATGTCGAGTCCACCGTGATTGGCACGCTCTACGCGCTGGCGGAGAAAAAACTGATTGATAAAAAAGTCGTCGCGCAAGCCATCAAGGATTTTGGGGTAGATCCCGAAATGGTGCAGCCGCAGATTGTGTGACTGCGGCGAAGTTTGGCGGAGCGGTAAATTTTAGCGGTTTAATTAATGCCATTCTTCATGCAAGGCAAGGCTTGCGTTTGCGGTCATCAAATTTTTCAAAAATATGCTTGTGAAAAATTTCACGATGCGGCACATTTCGCGGCTCTGACGGCCAGTGGTTTTCTTCGTTAAGAAATTGGTGTCGTCGGTTTTTATTCTCTGTGAACCGTTTTGGAAAAATAATTTTCGCGCTGGCATTTTTTGCCGCCGCAATGGTTTTGAATCTGCGCGCGGCGGAGCCGGCGGCTGAAGCTGTGACGGCGGCGCACGAAGCCGGTCATGCTGAAGCCACCGAACCGTTGGTGGCATCTGTCGCTCCGACCCTATTCCACATTGGGCCGTTGCCGGTTTCAAATTCCATGGTTTGCACTTGGATCGTTGCACTCTTGATTTTGCTTATCGTTCGTTTGAGCACTTGGAACATCAAAATGATCCCGTCGGGAATGCAAAACTTGCTGGAAGTATTGTGCGAGGCTTGGGAAGACTTGGCGGGTGGTGTGCTCGAACCGAAAGTAGTGCGCTGGGTGTTTCCGTTTGCAACGACTTTTTTCCTTTTTGCATTGGTGGCTAACTTTGTGGATCTGATTCCGGGCGTCGGCAGCATCGGCTACGGCATCCGCGACACGGCGAGTTCGCTTCCGTTCGCCATCCACGAAGCACACACGCCGTTTTTCCGCCCGCCGACTTCGGATGCGAACCTGACGTTTGCGATGGCTTCCATCTTCTTCGTGATGAGTTTGTATTGGGCGGTGAAATACAATGGTCCCATCGGTCTGATTAAACACGTTTTCGGCGTGAAGGTGGCGACGAACAAGTTTGCTTTCCTGCCGTTGTTCCTGCTGTTCATTTTTATCGGCATCATGGAATCGTTTTCCATTTTGTTCATCCGTCCCGTGGCGCTCGCCCTCCGTCTTTACGGAAACGTTTATGGCGGCGAGACGATGCTGACGATGTCGCTGGCGCAGAAAAACATTTTCTGGTCGGTGCTGCTGTCGCTGCCGGGATATTTCTTTGAGACGGCCGTCTGCGTATTGCAGGCGTTCGTGTTTGCCATGTTGACGATTGCGTTCGTCGGCACGCTTTGCACACCGTCGGAGGAACACGGCCACTAATAAATAATTTAATTAACAATTTGCAGCCGCAATCAATGCGGATGTGATCAACAAAACCAACAAGAAAGAAAAGTTATGATGCTCGCAGAAGCAACGGAATTAGTCGGAAAAAACATTCACATCGGCCTGGCGTTCGGTGGCGCAGCCATCGGCATTGGCATCGCGGCCGCTGGCGGCGTTGTCGCCATGAGCCGCAACCCCGGACTGTCTGGAAAAATCCTGACGTTCATGTTCATCGGCATGGCGCTCGCCGAAGGTATGGCGATTCTCGCGTGGATCGTTATTAAATAACGAGGCGTTATGACAATGTTTCACGACCTCGGCGTCAACTGGAAGGAGTTCATCGCGCAGTTGATCAGCTTCTCGCTGGTTTTCTTCGTGCTGAATAAATTCGCCTTCAAGCGGATCGCGGTGGTGTTGGCGGAACGCCGTCAAAAAATCGCCGACAGTCTCGCAGGTGCGGACAAGATCAAGGCTGAAATCGCCCGCACCGAAGCCGACCGCCAAAAAACTTTGGCCGAGGCCAGCGAAACGGCGAACAAGATGATCGCCGATGCGCGCGAAGCCGCCGCCCGGGTGCGCGAAACGGAAACGCAGAAGGCCATCGCCGCTGCGGAACAGATCGTCACCAAGGCGCGTGAAGCCGCCGCGCAGGAACGCGCGCAGATGCTCGCGCAACTGAAGCGCGAAGTCGGCCAGCTCGTCGTGAAGACCACGGCGACGGTCACGGGCAAGGTGCTCAACTCGGACGACCAGCGTCGTCTCGCGGAAGAAACGCAGAAGCAGCTCGCGTAATTTCTCGGAATGAAAATTTCCAAACAAGCCCAGCGCGACGCCCGCCAGATGTTTCGCATCTGCGTCGTCAACGGTGTTCTCGACGAGGCGCGCGCGAGCCAGTGCGTGAAGCTCTTGTCCGACAAGAAGCCGCGCGGCTATGTTGAGATTTTGTCTCGCTTGCATCGCTTGGTGAAATTGGATGTCGCGAAGCGCACGGCGAAAGTCGAGAGCGCGACGGTGACGACGATGGAGCAGCAGGCGGGCATCAAGTCGGATTTGGAAAAGCGCTACGGCGCAGGATTGAATGTGAGTCATGCCGTGAACCCGTCGCTCATTGGCGGATTGCGGATTCAAGTCGGCAGCGACCTTTATGATGGCAGCGTGAAAACGCGTTTGGAAAAGTTGGCGCAAAGTTTTTAATTTAATTTTCCCCTATGAGTAATTTGTTGCAAGAAATC
>JAYVQV010000520.1:0-4059 GCA_043776855.1 Limisphaerales bacterium
AACATTTTCACCCTACCTGACCTAGAACTATTGACACACCGATTTTCACACTGCCACTGACCAACTACTAATGACACTTGCCCGTCCATCTGTGGTTAAGTTAATTTTTATGGAACGCATTTTGATCATTGAAGACGAAACGCCGATGCGCACGGCGCTGGCGGATTTGCTCGCGGGCGAGGGCTATCGCGCGTTCACCGCTGCGGACGGCGAGGCCGGACTCAAACGCGCGCTCGCCGAGAAGCCCGACCTCATCCTGCTCGACGTGATGATGCCGAAGCTCGATGGCTTTCAGGTCTGCGCGGAGTTGCGTCGGCTCGCCATCACCGCGCCGGTGCTGATGCTCACGGCGAAGGGGCAGATTGAAGACCGCGTGAACGGCCTCGACGCGGGCGCGGATGATTATCTCGTAAAACCGTTCAGCTCGGACGAACTGCTCGCCCGCGTGCGCGCGTTGCTGCGGCGGGCGGATCGCACGGCGAAGTTCACGGTGAAAATAAATTTGGGCGACGTGGAAATTGATCTCGCGCGGCAGACGGCGGCGCGTGGTAAAAAGCAAATTCATCTGACGGCGAAAGAATTTGCCATGCTGCGCTTGCTGACGGAAGCCGAGGGCGAACCGGTCTCGCGCGAAAAATTTCTCGACGTGGTGTGGGGCTACACGAGTTTCCCGACAACGCGCACGGTGGACAACCACATCGCCAGCCTGCGCGCCAAGCTGGAAAAAAATCCGAACGACCCGCGCTGGCTCAAGACGGTGCATGGCGTGGGCTACCGCCTGGAAATTTAACCGCCCGAATTTTTAACCGCAAAGAACGCAGAGAGCGCAAAGATGGAACTGACGATGGACAGCACGCGCATGAATTTTTTATTTCTCTGCGCTCTCTGCGTTCTCTGCGGTTAAGAAAATTTTGCAAAAGCGTGACAACTCAAACGGCTAGTTTTGCGAACGTGGGTGAAGTTGCTGGGAAAAATTTAACCGCAAAGAACGCAGAGAACGCAAAGATGAAACCGGCGATGGAGAATCTGGAAAAGTTTTTTAATTTCTCTGCGCTCTCTGCGTTCATTGCGGTTAAAAAAATCGGAAAATAAATTTATGAAAACAAAACTCCTTGGCGGTTTCGTGGCGGTGTGGCTGGCGGCGGCGGGCGCGCAGACCACGAATCTCACGGCGCTGCTCCAGCGCGGGCTGTTCGCCGAGCAGGCGACGCGCGATCTGGACGCGGCGATCACGGACTACACCACGCTCGCGGCGCAGTTCGACAAGGACCGGCAGCTTGCGGCCACGGCGGTGTTCCGGCTGGGCGAATGTTATCGCGCACAGGGCAAGACGAACGAGGCCGCCGCGCACTACCAGCGCATCCTCAAAGATTTTTCCGACCAGCCCACGCTCCTCACGTTGAGCCGGCAGAATCTCGCGGGCATGGGCGCGGGCAAAACCGAAACGGCGGCGGCGGCGACGGTGGAAAATTCTGACGCGCAACTTTGGAAAAAACTGGAGGGCAAGCCGCAGGCCGAACTGGAAAAAATCCTGCCGACGCTGCTGCCCGACGCCACGCTGGAACTGTTATTGCAACAGCGCAACGAAGCGCAAACCAAACGGGCGGCGTTGCTGGTGGATTATCCGGTTGGCAATGTAAATGTGGTGCGGCTGACTACGACGTTGGAGGAATTGACCAAGCAGCTTGAAGAAAAAATCAGCGGGATGATGCAGGGGTTGAAGTTGCGTAGTGAGATTTCAGGAAGCGCCACGGCTGCGGCCAAGAAAACGGCAGCGCCAATCGCAACAACCGACGCGGAGGACAAGGAAATCGCGCGCATCGAGAAGATGATTCAGGACAGTCCGGATTTGATCAATGCGCCGGAGAGCCGCTTGGCGGGCACCATTCCGTTGATCTACGCCGCCAGCTCGGGTTGGGTCAAGGTCGCCGGTTTCTTGCTGGATCATGGTGCCAATGTGGATCAGTCCCATGACTGGAGTGGGACGGACGAGGGAAAAATTTCGCCGTTGTGCGCGGCGGTCAATTCGGGAAACAAGGCCATGACCAAGTTTCTGATCGAGCGCGGCGCAAACGTGAATTTTGTGACTTCCAAAATGGGGGTCACCCCACTGCATCTGGCGGCAAGAAGAAGTTTCCTCGCCGTCACTGAAACATTGCTCGCCAACCACGCGGATGTGAACGCGATGGATTACGGCCTCGCGCCGCCGCTGTTTTCCGCCGTGCAGAACGGCCAGTTAAAAATCATCGAGGTCTTGCTGAAGGCGGGCGCGAATCTCGGCATCACGAACAATCGCGGTCAGTCGGCGCTGAATTTTGCCATCAAAACTTCGCCGGAAATCCAGAAGGCGCTGCTGGACGGCGGGGTGAATCCAAATACGGAAGATGAGTTCGGGCGCACACCGTTGAGCTACGCGGTGGAACGCGATAGCACGGACGCGGTGAAGCGGCTGCTCGCGGCGAAGGCCAATCCGAACGGCGGCAAATTGGATGCGCCGCTGATGGTTGCAATTCATGGGCAAAATCTGGACGCCGCCACGCTGTTGTTGGAGGCGGGCGCGAAGCCGAACGAAGCCAAGGCGGTGAGCTGGAACATCAAGGTTGGTAACAATGTTTATACGCACAATGCGAGGATCACGCCGCTGCTCCTGGCCGTGAATGACAATCAGCCAGCGATGATGAGCCTGCTGCTGAAGTTCAAGGCCGACACGGATGCGGTGCAGCTTGACCAGCGCGAGGTGATTTTTAACGCGCTAAATAATACCAACATCTTGGAAGCGCTGCTGGCTGCAGGCGCAAGCGTTGACCCAGTTGACAAGACTCAACTCAATCGGACGCCCTTGCTGTCAGCTAATAAAGCAGAAATTATTTCGGTGCTCTTGAGGCATAAGGCTAATCCGAACGCCGTGAATTCAGAGGGAAACACGGCTTTAATGGCTGCCGCGTGGAGTAAAAATCCTGACCGGGTGCGGGTGCTTCTCGCTGGCGGCGCAAATCCAGACGTTATGACAAAAGAAGGTTTTCCAGCATTACTGATTGCGGTTGCCGACAGCAAAGACAAGGAAGTCACCGCATTGCTGTTGGAAGCCAAAGCCAATGTGAACGCAACTGACCCGCAAGGAAAATCCGCCCTGCATTGGGCGGCGGAAATGGATCGCAAGGACTTGGTGGAATTGCTGGTCAAGGCGGGCGCGGATGTGAACCTGCGGGCGAAAGATGGCCGGACGCCGCTGGATTTCGCCAAGTCTTCAAGTCTATCTGCACCCCCTGTTCCGGGACAACCGACGGCGAGGCGATTCCCAAGGCAACCAAATAATTCTGTAAATCAAACGACGACGAATGAGTTGACCGTCGTAGATTTTCTCCGTCAGAACGGCGCGCTGGATGCGTTGCCGGATTTCACGCGCATCCGCATCACGCGGCAGGGACTGGCGCAGCCGTTGGAAGTTTTTACGGCAGGAAAATTTTTGACGAACCGGTTCACGCTGCTGGAAACGGTGATGAAGTTTTACGGACAGCAACAGGCTTGGATGAACGGGCCGCCCACATGGCAAGGGTTGCCGTTCCCGGATTTTGGGCGGGTGATTATCCGGCGGCCCAGCGCAAAGATTGGCGGCAAGGAAACGGAAATCAAGGTGAGCCTGCTCAACCGCAGCAACGTGGTGGATTGCGCGCAAGACGTGCCGGTGCAATTCGGTGACGTGATTGAAATCCCGGAAGCCGTCCACGCGCTGAATGCACCCACACCGAATCCGGTGGCGGAAATGGAAAGGGTGTTTTCAATGGCTTCAATCGGGAAAAATTTTGCAGTGCCAGTTGAAGGAAAAGCCTTTTCTGAAAGGCTTCGCGCAATTACGGGAGGAAATGAATCCGTTTTCCGCGACGCGCCATTGTGCCTCCAAAAATCCGTTCAACTCGTCGTGGCCGGGGAGACGACGGCGCTCAAGGTGGATTCGTGGAGGGAGGGTTTCTTGAGGGAGGCGTTAAACAAGACCGAGGCGCGGTCAGCGCTGCGGTCGTCCTCGGATTTGTCGCGGGTGAAGGTTACGCGTAAGTCGGG
>JAYVQV010000521.1:0-4033 GCA_043776855.1 Limisphaerales bacterium
ATTTTTAGAAAGTTTTTCATCCGCAACTTTGCCTCAACCTGACCTAGAAGTAATGACACTTCCCTGACCAACTACTAATGACACTTGCCCGATGGACACCGATGGACACAGATTTTGCCGAGGCGCGGCGAACGTTTCTCCCTCTCCGCGTTTTGCGGAGTCGGCGGAGCAAAATGGGGAGAGGGTCGGGGTGAGGTGCTTCGTTCACCATTTTTATCTGTGTCCATCTGTGTCCATCCGTGGTTAAATTTTTCCCGGCAATTCAATCGTGAACGTGCTGCCTTTACCAACTTCGCTTTGCACAATCACCCGTCCGCCGTGCGCCTCGACAATGTGCTTCACCACGCTCAACCCGATGCCCACGCCCTGCGTCTCGCGGCGCAACTCAGAGCCAAGCCGGTAAAACCGCTCGAAAATTTTCTCCTGCTCCGCCGCCGGAATTCCTGGGCCGTGGTCGGAGACGGAGAGCGTGACGAGTGATGCGTGATGCGTGACTTGAGAAACATCTCGTCCTCGTTCTCGTCCCTCGTCCTCGCAGCCGACATTTTTAATTTTTAATTTTTCATTTTGAATTTCCACGCTGACCGTCTCGCCTTTGGCCGAATGTTTGATGGCGTTGTCAATCAAGTTCACCAGCGCCTGCTGGATGGCCCGCCCATCCACGTCCAATTCGAGGTTGAAGGTTGAAGGTTGAAGGTTGAAGGTTTCCAGCTTCAAATTCACGCCTTTCTCTGCTGCGTAAGGCTCCATCAATTTCACCGTCGTCTCGGTCAGCGCGATGAGATTGGTCGGCTCGAATTCATATTGCTTGCGCCCTTGCTCGATGCGCGAAAAATCCAGCACGTTCTCGATGAGCGCCGACAACCGCCGACATTCCTGCACGATGAAACGGAAATATTCATTTTGCTTTTCCGCGCCGGAAATTTTCCCGCGCTCCAGATTTTCCGCCATCAACCGCACGGACGCGATGGGCGCGCGCAACTCATGCGACACGCTGGAAACGAAGTTGGATTTTTGTTCGTTGAGCGCAAGTTGCCGCTGAAACGCGCGGCGCGCCGCGAGCAAGGCGAGCACCGCCGCCGCGAGCGACAGCACGATGAGCGCGCCAAACATCCAGTTTCGCAAGTTCTGCCGGGCGTAGAGCGCCTGCGGATTGGCGAGCGAGATGACCACGCGGAATTGAAACTCCGGTTCCGCAACATAGAACCAGTCAAACTCGCCGGAGGATTCTCCGAGCGTGGGAAGTTTGCCGGCTGAATCCGAAAATTCTTTCGCCGCTGGAAGATTGATCGCCCGGCTCACCATTTCGATCCGGGCCAGCGCATAGGCGGGGACGGAAATGCCCGACTGACGGAGCGCGTGGGCGGTGGCCTTTTGAAGCACGGCCATTGGAAGCACAACGCGGTCAGAAACAAGCGACTCGATCGGCGGGGCGTTGGTGCGTTCCGCCCGGCGGTCGCCGAGCAGCACGAGGAAATTTTCGTTGCGGGAATCCACCCAAAACGCCCCGACCTTCCAGGTGTTCGTCGGGTGTTGTTCCTCAAAATCGTCCATCACCTGCCGCGCCGCGCTTGCAGAATTCCACCACGCGCGGAGCGTGGCCGCGTTTTGCTCTTGGGCAGTGCCGCGCGCGACGCGCTCGGTTTCGGAAATCAACGCGGGAGAAAAAACCGAGGGTGCGTAGGTGATCGTCCACGCGATGGCGTTATGGCGGATAAAATTTTTCGGCAAGCCCGCGCCGTCCGGCAACCGTTTCAACGCCTGATAACAGATCAGTTGCCCAAGCGGCAGGCCGGCATCGGAAAGTTCGCCGGAATTTCCCCAATTTGTCCACGAGTAGTCGGCGATTTTCAGGACGGCCTCGGCGGGCGGAAGGTTCCGGGCTTGGGCGAGGAGCAGCAGGTATCTCGCGTTGGCGCGCGCGCCCTTGGGCGGCTTGGTGGCGAGAAAAGTTTCGACCAAGTTGCTCACGATGGTTTCGTCCCGGCTGGAAAGCGCGGCTTGTTGCAAAGTTTGCCAGAGCGATTGCTGCCGCGTGTCAAGTTGCGCGAGCCACTCGGACGGCGACGGCGGCATGGGCAAAGGCCGGTCGGCTTCGTATCCCACGCTGCCTGCTGGCGGCAACGCGGAGAGGTTGATCTCGGGGTTGGCGCGCTGCCAGTTTTCGATGCGCTGCAACTCGTTACTGCGGCTAACTTCACCGCCGCTCCAGCCCGACAATCCCAAAACCGTGGAATCAGAAGCTGCGAGGCTGGAACTATTATTCCGGTAATCGCGCAAAAAATTTCCGCCATCCGTCGCAACGGCCTTTGCGATCCGCTGCGCCAGAAGTTCGGCGGACTGCTTGGCCTCCTGCTCCACCAGCAGCCGGTCTTGCCGCAAAGAAAACAGCCCGAAGCCCGCGAGCAAAATCACCGGCAGCAAAATGAAAACCGCCTGCCAGAAAAATGGCGCGGGCTTGGGCGGTGGCTGGGATTTGAATTCCGCCGAAGCCCGCCACCGTTTCCGCGCCTGCAAAAATTGAAACAGGAAGATTCCCAGGCAGCCCAGCATCGCCGCCGGAGCCGCGAAATTTTTCCAAGTCAGCGGCGGCTTGGAATGAAAGGCGGCGAACAGTTGCAGTCCGCACAGCAGCGCGTAAAAAATACAGACGCCGCGAAGGTAGCGATACCGGGCTTGCGGGTCGGCGACAACCGCGCTTCGCCACCGGCGTCCGACCAATGCGCCCAGCACCAGCACCAGCGCCATCACCACATAGATGAGGATCCAAATGTAGGTCTGGTCATTCATGGCCGGGGCGGAGGAAATAATTTTGGCATGGCAACGTCACCGTCGGCAGTGTGGGGCAGCGACCCGTTTCAATTGTCACGGTTTTGCAAAATTTTAACGAGTGGAGCGCCGAGCACCCGCTCGGCTCGTTCCGTTGGAGTTCAGGCTTTAGCCTGTTCCCCGGACAAGCTAAAGCTTGAACTCCAACGAGCCGAGCGGGTGCTCGGCGCTCCGTTCACCCGAACACTGCGCGACAGACAATCACCGCCACGACCACGCTGACGAAATCCGCCGTCAGTCCCGCCAGCAGCGCGTGACGCGTGCGCTTGATGGCGACGGAGCCGAAATAAACTGCCAGCACATAGAACGTCGTCTCCGTGCTGCCGTAAATCGTTCCGGCTGTCCGAGCGATGAGACTGTCCGCGCCGAACCGTTGCACCAGTTCGGTGAAAAATCCGAGCGAGCCGCTGCCGCTCAATGGCCGCACTAAAACCATCGGCAGCAAATCCGTCGGGAAGCCGACGAGGTTCAGCACCGGCGAGAGCGCACGGCTCAACATATCAATGCCGCCCGCCGCGCGGAACATCCCGACCGCGACGAGCATCGCCACGAGATACGGGATGATGCGGATGGCCACGTCAAAACCCTCCTTCGCGCCGTCCACGAACTCTTCATAAACTTTCACGCGCCGCAGCATCGCGAACAGCGGAATGGCGGAGAGCAGAAATGGAATCGCGAGCAGCGAGACGGCGTTGACGCTGTGAATGAACAAACTTTGCCGCGCGATTTCCTCGGCCACGGGCAGGCCGAACGATTGCGGGAAAACCATTCGCAGAAATAGAAACGCGAAGAACACCAAGAACGCCACGATGATGATTTGTCCCCCCATCGTCATCGGCTGCAACGTCGCCGCTTCTTTCACGGCAGGTTTTTCTTTTTCGGTCGTAGCCGCCGACGTGAGGAGGCTCTGACTATTTCCGCTTTCCGCTTTTTTAATTTGAGCCTCGTCACCTCGGCTGCTACTCAAGCTGAATATCGGCAGCTTGCTCAAAAATTTCGCCATCAGCACGCCGCACGTCGCCGCGCACGCGGTGCAGATGATGCTCGTGCCAACGATGGCCGTGGGGTTCGTGGATTTGTTCGCCGCCAGAATCGCGATGGCCGTAACGGGAATCAGTTGGATGCCGCTCGTGTTGATCGCGAGAAACGTGCACATCGCATTCGTCGCCGTGCCGGGATGCGTGTTGAGCGATTCCAAATCCTT
>JAYVQV010000522.1:0-4032 GCA_043776855.1 Limisphaerales bacterium
GGTTTCATTTTGAAACGCATGGGTGTTTTCGCTGCCGCTGCGGGTCACAGACCCGCGCTCCGGGAAAATACCCGGCCGTTCACGATGAACTTCCGTCAAAGACATAATCCCACTTCAAGCACAGTGTCCAGATGCACCCACGACAGTGATACAGGCCTCTGGCCGGTGAGTTCGCAAACGGAACACACAGGCGAGACGCCGGTCCCACTACTTGTCGCCGCGCGACAACACCCACCCGCCAACTTTTATTTCGGCACGCTGTTGAGCAACTGGTCTTTCTTGTCCTGCGGGAGCGTGGTGGTGAGTAGCCATTTTTTGGCGGCGGCAAAATCGGATTGCAGCCAGTTGCGCGCGATGTTTTCGGTGGCGTTGTTCCGCTGTTCGGGATTGCTGATGGTGCCCACAAACGTCGCCGCCATTTCCGGATGTTCGTTGGTCAGGTTGCCGACGTAATTTTGCAAAGCGTTTTGCCGCGTGCCGTCGTCAGGCAGCGTGGCCACCCATTCACCCGCCGCCGCCGGATCATTTTCCGTCCAACTGGAAATGAGGTTATCAACCGCGCGCTCGCGAGCAGCGCCAGTGAGTGAGGTAGCCCAGGCAGCGGCCGCAGACGGGTCGGTTCCTGCCCACTGCATGACCACGGTGGTGACGCTGTTGTTCTGCTCTTCCCCGGCGGGCAGCGTGGCGGCGAGGGCGGCGGCAGTCTGCGGGCTGTTTTCCGCGAGGCCGGAAATGATTCCTTGCGTGAAGGAATTTTTCCCTTCGCCAGCCGGTAAATTTTTCAACATGGCCTGCGCGGCCGACGGATCAATCTCGGCCCAATGTTGCGCGGCGTTCTGCATGAAATGATTTTGTTCGCCACCCGCCGGCATCGTCTGCGCGAATTGCAGCACGGCTTGCGGATCGGTCTGCGCCCATTGCTCGCTGATGCCTTTGAGCGCGTTTCGCCGCGCCTGACCCTCCAGCAAGGTCTGCGCCCATTTCAATGCGGCGGGCGCGTCCGTCTGCGCCCACTGGCTGGCGATGGAATTGATGGTGTTGTCGCGCGTTTGCCCGGGCGTGAGGCTGGCGGCAAAATCAGCGGCTGCCTTGGGATCGTTTTGCGCGAGCTGCCAGCCGATTTGCTGGAGCGCGCTGTTTTTGCCGGAACCTTCCGGCAATTTCTTGATCCAGTCCATCGCCGCCGCCGGATCATTTTGCGCGAGGCTGCGGGCGATTTCACCGATGGCGTTGTTCTGCGCGTTACCGGCGGGCAGCAACGGAAGTAATTTTATCGCCGCGTCCGCATCCTCACGGGCAATTGAACCGAGAATATTTTGCAGGACATTATTTCGCTCGGCACCGGCGGGCAAGTTTTTTACGAAGCTCACGGCGGCGTCCGGGTCTTGTTGCACCCAGCTATTGATGATGTTGCCCAGCATGGAATTTTTATTCCGGCCGGCGGGCAGGGCATTGGCAAAATCCATCGCCGCTTTCGGATCCTCCTGCGCCCATTGCTGGCTGATGTTTTCCAGCGCCTGAAATTTCGCCGGCCCTTCCGGCAATTGCTTGGCGTAGGCCAGCGCGGCGGGCGCATCGTTTTGCGCCCAGGCGGTGAGAGCGAAATTGACCGCGTCACGTTGTTCGTTGCCCGTCGCGAGCGTGTTGGCCCAGTTCAGCGCGGCGCGGGGATCAGTTTCCGCCCACGTCGAAGCGATGGACTGGTAAGCCTGCGCACGTTCCTGTGCCGAAGGTAACTGCGCCGCCTTGGCCGCCGCCGCAGCGGGATCCTTCGCAGCCCATTGCTGAAAAATCGTCCATGCGCCGCTGATGCCACGAGCGAAGTCAGCCTGGTTTAAGGTCTGGCTTAAATCCAGCGCCGCCACCGGATCGGTCGCCGCCATCGCGCTGACGACCGATTCCAAAACCTGCTCGCGCAACTGACCGCGCGGAAGTTTTTTTGCCCACTCGGCGGCGGCGGGCGCATCTTTTTTCGCCCACGCCCCGACGACAATGCCGATGGCCTGCTCGCGCTCCGACCGGTTGCTCAAACCATTCGCGTAAGTCATCGCCGCCGAAACATCCGCCGCCGCCCAGCGCTCGATGAACTGATACACATAGCCCCAGCGCATGGATTTCGGCAGGTTTTTGTCAATGAAACCCAGCAGTTCAGGAATGTCCGCCGCCTCCACGTCCGCCAGCACGCGGTTCCATTCCTGCTGGCTGTCAAAATTATTCATCCGCGCCGGGCCGAGTTTTTTTATTTTCAAAATCACCGCCTCAATTTCCGCGAGTGAAAGTTTTCCGCCGCGCTCCGTTTTTTCCGGCGTGGTCGCGGGCGAATTTTGAATCGGCGGCAGCGTTGGATGTGCAGCGGCAGCTTTCCCCGGCGTGGCAAACAGCGGCGCAGGCGCAGCGGCGGACGCCGGCGCGTGCCGCTGCCCCAGCCAGTAACCGCCGCCCACGGCGCAACCGAGCAGCATCAGGTAGAGGACAAATTCATTTTTCATGGCGCAAGCAATTGGACTGGCCGAGTCTCCGGCGGTTCAAAAACGAAGTCGAGCAAACAAAAGCGCCGTGGAATTCTTGACCTCGCATTTCAAAGCCGCGAAACTGCCGGCCAAACTTATGGCGACTAAAACCATCATCAAACCAAAAAACTCACCGCCCGCCCTCGGCCCCTACAACCACGCCGTGCGGGTCGGCGACCTGCTGTTCTGCGCGGGACAGATCCCGATTGACCCGAAGGATGGCAACCTCGTCACCGGTGACATCAAGGTGCAGACCGACCGCGTGCTGCAAAACATCAAGGCCATCCTCGACGATCAGGGGCTGACGTTCGCGAATGTGGTGAAGAGCACCGTGTTCATGAGCAACCTCGGCGACTTCGGCGGCATGAATGAAATTTACGCGAAATATTTCACGGAAAATTTTCCCGCGCGTTCCACGGTGCAAGTCGCGGCGCTGCCGAAAGCCGCGACGGTGGAGATCGAAGTCATCGCGCATTTTTAATCATCCTCATCCTCATCGTCATCCTCATAAATCAAATTTGAGGATGACGATGAGGATGAGAATGATTTGAATTATGAAAAAATCCTGGCGCGAAAAACTGGCGGACGACAAGGGCTTGCCGAAAGTCATTGAAGTCACCGGCAAAATGTCGAAGCGTTTCGGCGCGGGTCGCATGGTCATCGCCGCGCCGCGCGAAGTGGACGCGCTGATGCGACAGGTTCCGAAGGGGCGCGTCGTGACCATCAACGAACTCCGCGCCGCGCTCGCGCGCAAGCACAAGGCGGATTTCACCTGTCCCATCACGACGGGAATTTTCTCATGGATCGCCGCGCACGCCGCCGCCGAGGACGAAACGGAAGGCAGGAAGCGCATCAATCCCTTTTGGCGCACGTTGAAAATGGGCGGCGAGGTGAATCCGAAATATCCCGGCGGCGTGAAAGTTCTCGCCAAACGATTGCGTGCGGAGGGACACAAGATTGTCACCAAAGGCAAGCGTGTGCTGGTGGCGGACTTTGAGCAAAAACTTTTCACCAAATTGAAATAAATGCCTGTTGGAATTCAAATCGCGATTGCGTTCGTCGTTGGCGGCGGCTTGGGCCTGCTCATCGGCTGGCTGCTTGCCGGGCGCAAGCAAGCTGTCGCACCTTCGGATGCGCGGCTGGAAAATGAATTGCGCGAACAGCTCAAGCAGCGTGAAGCTGAACTGGCGCAGACGCGCGCACAACTTTCGGCGAACCAAACTGCTCTCGCCACCGCGCAGGCAAATCAGGCGGCGGCGGAAAAAATTCTCGCCGAACAAAAATCGTTGCACGAACAAACTTTGCTCAACGCAAAACAAGCGCAGGAAAAGGCGCTGACGGATTTGCGCGATACGTTCAAGGCATTGAGCGCCGACGCATTGAAACAATCCGCGCCGGAATTTCTGCGGCTGGCGGAACAGTCATTCGGAAAATTTCAAGAGACGGCCAAAGGCGATCTCGCGCAGCGGCAGGAGGCGATCAAAACTTTGGTGGAGCCGCTCAAGCAGCAGCTTGAAACTTA
>JAYVQV010000523.1:0-4023 GCA_043776855.1 Limisphaerales bacterium
CTTCCGCAAACTTGTCGCGTGTTCAAACCGGTGGTCATCCTTTTTTGCGGCGCGCTGATTTTTTTGGCGGGCTGCGCGACGCCCACCGAGCCGCCGCCGTCCGAATGGTCGGCGACCAACGTCGCGCCGGCTCCGCAAAAAAATCTGAAATTGCAGACGATTCCGCTGGTGTTGAAAACGAATCCGCCGGCCATCCGCACGAATCTACCGCCGGCGAAAATCGTCAAGCCGCCGCCGATTTACACTTTCACCTCGCTCAACCGCTGGGCGGCCGAGCAGAAACTTTCTGCGCCGTTGCTATTGACCAAGTCGCCGCTCACGACTTATTCCGTCAGTTCCAAGCACGGCGTGCTCGTGCTCGCCCTCGGCAGCCGCGAGGCGGCGTGGAACGGCGTGACGTTTCACTTGGGCTTTCCGCCGGAGTCCATTGACGGACAAATTTTCGTCCACGGCCTCGACCTGCGGAAAAATTTTGAACCGCTGCTCACGGATGCGCCGCTGAATTTTTCCGGCACCAATCGCGTCATCGTCATTGACCCCGGCCACGGCGGCATCAACGGCGGCACGGTCAACTTGTATGACCGGCGCGCGGAAAAAGAATTCACGCTCGACTGGGCCAAGCGTCTCGCGCCGTTGCTGGCGGCGAATGGCTGGACGGTTTTTCTCACGCGCACCAACGACATTGACGTGGGACTTTCCAACCGCGTCGCGTTTGCCGAGGCGCATCGCGCCGACCTGTTCGTGAGTTTGCATTTTAACTCCGCCGCGCCGGACAAAAAACAATCCGGCCTCGAAACGTATTGCCTCACGCCGCAGGGGATGCCCTCCACGCTGACGCGCGGCAATCCCGATTTCTGGTCGCAGTGGTTTCCGAACAATAATTTCGACACGGAAAATCTTCAACTGGCTTTGCGCCTGCACACCGCCGTGCTGCGCGCGAGTGGCGAGGAGGATCGCGGTGTCCGCCGCGCACGTTTCATGGGCGTGCTGCACGGGCATCATCATCCAGCCGTTTTGATCGAAGGCGGATTTCTTTCCAATCTGCACGAGGCGAATCAAATCGAGAGCGGCGTGTTCCGTCAGAAACTTGCGGAAGCCGTGGCCGGTGCGCTGAAATGAAAACAGAAATTTCTCAACTAGTGCGGCTGGCCTTGTGGCGGCAGGCATCCTTGCCTGCCGTAGAGCCGGGCTTCCAGCCCGGCGGAAAGAACCTTGCAAAAGTCAGCGTCGTTAAAAAACGGATGCGTCTCCTGCCAACCAGCTTTTTCTCCGGGCGGCTAGAAGCCGCCCTCTACGTCAGGCAAGGATGCCTGACGCTACAACCTGTCTGACATCCCCACACCTGCCATGCCATCCTCCACCTTCCATCCTCCATCCTCGCTCGTCATCGTCACCGGCGGCGCGGGTTTCATCGGGGCGCACTTGGTTGAGCGACTTTTGAAAGACGGCAAAAGCGTGGTGGTGATTGACGATTTGTCCACCGGCAGCCGCGACAATCTGCGCGCGGTGGCCACGAATAAAAACTTTCGTTTCATCCAGTCGAAAATTTCCAACTGCGAAGAACTGCCGGAACTCGCCGCGAACGCGGAATTTATTTTTCACCTCGCGGCCACCGTCGGCGTGGAACTGGTGGTGAAATCTGCGCTGCACGTTCTCGAAGCGAGCTTTGTCGAGACGCAGATTCTGCTGCGCGCGGCGGCGGAAAATTCCACGCCGTTGCTGCTGACTTCCACCTCGGAAGTTTATGGCAAGAGCGCCAAGCCGGAGTTTAGCGAGGACGACGATTTGCTCATCGGCCCGCCGGGACATTCCCGCTGGAGCTACGCGTGCTCGAAGCTCACGGATGAATTCCTCGCGCTCGCCTACGCGCGCGAAAAAAATCTGCCCGTCACCATCGCGCGGTTGTTCAACACCGTCGGCCCGCGCCAGACCGGGCGCTACGGCATGGTGCTGCCGCGCTTCATCGCGGCGGCGAAAGCGGGCGAGCCGTTGAAAGTTTTTGGCGATGGCGCGCAATCCCGCTGCTTCTGCCTAGTGCATGACGTGGTGGAGGCGCTCGTGCGTTTGCAAAAGTGCGACGCGGCGCGCGGTGAAATCTTCAACATCGGCGGCACGGAGGAAGTTTCCATTCACGAACTTGCCCAGCTCGTCGTGACCACGCTGAACTCGAAATCGGAAATTGAATTGATTCCTTACGACCAAGCGTATGCGCCGGGCTTTGACGACATGAGACGCCGCAAACCGCGCGTGGAAAAACTGGAACGCTGCGTGAACTTCAAACCACAAACGACGCTCCGCGAAATCATCCGGCTGACGGCGGGGTGAATTAGAGCAGATTAAATAAAGTCGTGGCCGTTTTTTGAGCCGGTTCTGAAAGTCCGCGAGGTCTTGGACTGCGGCAGCCCTCTGCCGCTTTTCACCCGCATGGTTGACGATGCCAAAGCGCCAGAGGACTGGCGCAGTCCAAGACGCTGCCGCGACCTTTCCCGCCACCGGTCAATCTTGTGGCTACAGTTTTATTTAATCTGCTTTAGTTCGCCTCGACGCAGAGAAATGTAGTTTGCGGCTGTGTTTTGATTTCCACACCCTTCAAGGATGCCGGCAGCAAACAGAATTGGCCGGGCGGCAATTCGACAGACGAGTTACTACTGCCGCAGAGGACAGTGGCTGCGCCTTTGATCACTGCGATGATTCGCAACTGTCCACTCCGCAGTAAAAGAAATTCTGAAGATTCAACCGTCATTTCATCAACATTGAACAGTGGATCCGTCACGAGCTGGCGGGATTTGAAATGTGGGCCTTGCGTGAATTTCGTTTCCACCAGCTTCGGCTCGAAGTCGTTGAAGTCAATGCTCGCGAGCGATTGCGCGACGTGCATCTCGCGCGGCTTGCCGTCCAAGCCCAGCCGGTTCCAATCGAAGACGCGGTAGGTCGTGTCGGAGTTCTGTTGGATTTCAAAAATCACCAGTCCGTCGCCGATGGCGTGGACGCGGCCGCTGGGGAGAAACATCGTGTCGCCCGCCTGCACAGGAATTTTGTGGAAACAATCCGCCACGGTGCCGTCGGAAATTTTCTTTTCAAATTCCGCGCGCGTCACGCCACGTTTGAGGCCGACATACAAACTTGCGCCCGGCGCGGCATCGGCGATGAACCACATCTCGGTCTTCGGTTCGCCTTTGAGTTCCGCCGCCTTACTGGCCGGCGGATGGACTTGGAGTGACAGTTTTTCGCGCGCATCGAGAATTTTGCAGAGCAGCGGGAAACGGCCTTCAGCGGCAGGCTTGGCGTGACCGAGAATTTCCGCCGCGTGGTTTTCCATGAGCCAGCGCAAACTTTTCCCGGCGAGCGGGCCGTTGGCGATGACGCTGGCGTCGCCGGGCCGGTCGGAAATTTCCCACGCCTCGCCAATCTGGCCGGCGGGGATTTTTTTGCCGTAAAGCCGTTCGAGTTCGCGTCCGCCCCAGATGCGGTCTTTGAAGATGGGTTGGAAGGTGAAGGGATACATCATCGGTAGATTTCGCGTCGGTGGCCGAGGGTAAACAGAAAAATCTGATTTCGCGCCAGATCAAATTGATAAATGATGCGGTAGTCGCCGACCCGCAGGCGAAAGTCATCGCTGCCTTTCAATCTTTGATGGGGAAATTGTTCGAGGCACAAACCGATCTCGTCAATTTTGGATTCAATGCGGAGACGAACCGGCGGCGGCAAAGAAAAAAGAATCTTATCAAATTCCCGCGTATAAATTTGTTGCGCGGATGCCACGGTTAATTTTTCACCCGGACGCGACCCGCGGCCAAATCTTGTCTGCCGCGTTCAATGGAAGCCTGGAATTCGTCGGTGAATTCTCTTTGGTCTTCCATGATTTCGTCCAGCAAATCCTGAATGTGCCGAAGGTCTGTTTGCGGAAGTTTGCGGATGGCAGATTCAATTTCAATTACCGTGCTCATGGGCAAACAGTAGTTCAGGTCTTGCGGACCGCCAAGCCAAATCAAGGCCGCCGCGCCAACTCGCGCCCGCCCCAGA
>JAYVQV010000524.1:0-15738 GCA_043776855.1 Limisphaerales bacterium
CGATGCCAAATTTGAAGTGGACGCCAAGCTCTCGCAGCATCCGCTGAAACCGGAACTGATGACCGTGGATTCCCGCACCGGCAAAAAATCCCACACCAAATTTGAAGTGCTGGAACAGTTCTCCGACTGGTGTCTGCTGGCAAGTTCCCCGCTCACCGACCGCAAACATCAGGTCCGGGTTCACCTCAAGTTCGCCGGCTTGCCCATCGTTGCCGATGAAATTTACGGCGGTAAAAAACTCTGGCTCTCGCGCCTAAAAAAAGATTTTTATTTGAAGCCTGGCCGCGAAGAACGTCCGCTCATGGGCCGCGCCGCGCTGCACGCCGAAGAATTAAGCCTGGCGCACCCCATCACGCACGAACCCCTGACCATCAAGTGCGAGTGGCCGAAAGATTTGAAAGTCGCCGTGAAGTATCTGCGGCAGTTTGCGGTGTGATTATTTTGCGGGCGTGAATCCGCCCGGCAGCCACAGATCGGCGGGCAGCCAAGTCTCCGCTCCGTCCTTGTGATGGCACACGATCACCGCGCCGCTCTGGCCGATGGCGAAGGATTTGACCGGGCTGGCCGATTCAAAGTCAGCTTCGGGAATGGCGGCGAACGGGATTCCATTCATGAAATCATTCGCCCGCACAAAAAGTTTTTTTGTGGAGGCGTCATACCAGACCCGTTCGGCCCGGAGAGATTCAATGGAAAAATCCACGTTCATGGAGGTCACTGATAAACTTTTCCAGCCCGGCTTGCAAATTTTTATTCCACGCCGCTTCCAGTCCGCGCCCCGCCCCGTCCACGCGGTCATAAACGCCAAGCTCCGTGTCGTCCTTAAAAACGTGGATGTGCCGGCCTTCGTGGTCGGACAGCGTGAACTGGAAAATATATCCGGCGTATTTGCGGCGCATGACGATTCAACTCACCGCCCAGTTCAAAATCGCCTTCTGCGTGTGCAGCCGGTTTTCCGCTTCCGTGAAGATGGTGTCGGCGTGAGCTTCAAAAGTCTCCGCATCAATCTCCTTGCCGCGATACGCCGGCAGGCAGTGCATCACCAGCGCGCCCGGCTTCGCGAGCTTGAGCAGCGCGGCGTTGATCTGGTAGCCGCCCAAAACTTTGATGCGCTCCGCCGCTTCCGCTTCCTTGCCCATCGAAACCCAGACATCGGTGTAAAGCATATCCGCCCCGGACGCCGCTGCTTGCAAATCATCCGTGACGATAATTTTTCCGCCCGCGCGCTTCAAAATTTCCGGTGCTGGCTGAAAAGCCTTCGGCGCGGCGATGCGTAATTCAAAACCCAGTTTCGCCGCCGCAAAAATCCACGACACCGGCATGTTGCACGCGCCGTCGCCGATAAACGTCACGACCTTGCCCGCGATGCTGCCGCGCAATTCTTCAAACGTAAAAATGTCCGTCAGCACCTGGCACGGATGCTCATCATCCGTCAACGCATTGATCGTCGGGATTTTGGAAAACTCCGCGAACGTCTCCACGTCACTCTGCGCGAACGTGCGGATGACCGCGCCGTGCGCCATCCGCCCGATGACCCGCGCCGTATCTTGAATGGGTTCGCCACGACCAAGCTGAATGTCATTTGCGTTGAGAAACATCGGGCTGCCGCCCAGCTCGCGGATGCCGACCTCGAAGGAAACCCGCGTCCGCGTTGACGATTTTGAGAACATCATCGCCCACGTCTGCCCCGCCAGCGGCTGCGTTTTGTGTGCGCCGCGCGTCTGCTTGAAAGTTCTGGCGTCGCGCAAAATGGTTTCAAAATCCGCGCGCGGCAATTTTTCCAAGGACAATAAATGTTTCATCGTTCAAAAAATTTCTGGGAAAGTTCCGCCCAAAGAAAATTTTATACCCGAAGCAAAACGCCGCGTCACTTCTTTTTCTTGGCCGCCTTGGCCGAGTCTGCTGCGCGCCAGAGAAACCACGCCGCCGTCGTGCCGTGCGGACGCCACTTCTTGCCGAAGGCCAGCAGTGCTTTCGGCTTGGGCATCGTGCGCTTTTTGTAGGCGATGCGAAACCCGTTGCGCACGCCGAAATCATCCACCGGCAAAACATCCGTGCGGCCAAGCTGGAAAATCAAAAGCATCTCCACCGTCCAGCGCCCGACGCCGCACGCCTCGGTCAGGCGCGTGATAATTTCTTCATCGCCCATCTTTTCAATTTTGCGCGCGGAGGGGATGGTGCCGTCCAAAGTTTTTACTGCGATGTCGCGGATGGATTTGATCTTGGCGAAGGAAAATCCGCAGGCACGGATTTGCTCATCCGTGATTTTCGCCAGGTCTTCCGGCTTTGGAAATTTTCTACCGGGAAACAAATTTTTGAACCGCGTGAGAATCGTGTTCGCCGCCGTGCCGTTGAGTTGCTGGTGCGCGACGGCCATGACGAGCGATTGAAACGGCGAGCGTTTTGTCTGCGGCTCAAGTTTGCACACGCCGATTTCCGCGATGAGTTTTTTCATCACCGGGTCGGCGGCGGACAAATATTTGATGGCGGCGACGTGATTCATTTCAAAATGATTCATGGGCTGATGGAACAAACCAAATGTATTGACGCATGAATTGCTGTTTGACGGCGGACGTTTCTCCCTCTCCCGCTGGGAGAGGGAAGTAGCCAGCGGCACGTCCATGCTTTTTGAAACGCTTCCAGCAATCGTCCGCCATCGGTTTGCGCTTCAATTAAACCAGCGCCTTCACCACTTCTTCAATCTTGGTAATGCCTTCGCCTGCTTCCTGCGGTTTCAAATTTAGCGACGGCAGCAGGCGCACGATTTGCGTTCCTGCCGGGATGGTCAAAACTCCCGCCGCGTGCAGCCGGTTCACGAATTGGATCGCCGCCGATTTGTCGCTCGCGGCGAACGCGGGGATTTTTTCCGCGAGTTCCAGGCCGAGCATGAAGCCGATGCCGCGCGAGCGGGTCACGACGCTGGGGTAAGTTTTCGCGAGCCGATCCAGTTCGTCCTGCATCCACGCGCCGAGGTTGCGGGCGTTGTCGGCGAGTTTTTCTTTTTCGATGACTTCCAAAATTTTCAGCGCCACCGCACACGCGAGCGGCGTGCCGCCGAATGTGGAGCCGTGCGTGCCCGCGCCGAGCAAATCCTGAAACGGTTCGCGCAACCAGAACGCGCCGATGGGAAAGCCGCCGCCAAGCGATTTAGCCATCGAGATGCCGTCAGGCAAAAACTCCGTAGCAGCCGACGTGAGGAGGCTCTGACTGTTTTCGGTTTTTGAAATTTGAGCCTCGTTACCTCGGCTGCTACACGTTTCAAGGATGCGTTGAAAGCTTTGGAATTTTCCCGTGCGGAAATGACCGCACTGAACTCCATCCATCAGCAGCAAAAGTTTTTTCTCATCGCACAACGCGCGCAGGCCGAGCAGATACTCCGGCGTGGCGGGCGTGACGCCGCCTTCGCCTTGCACGCCTTCAATCATGATGGCGACGGTCGCGGGCGAAATTGCCGCGCGCATCGCGGCGAGATCGTTGTAGGGAATGTGCCGGAAGCCCGGCATGATCGGTTCAAAACCTTTTTTAACTTTGTCCTGACCGGTGGCGGCGATGCCCGCCATCGTGCGTCCATGAAAGGAATTCACTGCCGTCAAAATTTCAAACCGGCCTTCGTCGTGGCCGAACTTGCGCGCGACTTTGAACAGGCCTTCGTTCGCCTCCGCGCCGCTGTTGCTGAAAAAAACTTTTCCCGCACCAATGCGCTTCACGATTTCCGCCGCGAGCCGGCCTTGCGGTTCGGTGAAATAAAGATTCGAGACGTGGATGAGTTTCTTCGATTGTTCGACGAGCGCTTCGGTGATGGCCGGGTGCGCGTGACCAAGCGAACAGACAGCGATGCCGCTGCCGAGGTCGAGATAGCGTTTGCCCGCGACATCAAAAACGTAGCTGCCCGCGCCGTGGCTCAAGACGAGTTCAAAACGTCCGTAGCTGGGCACGACATTGCGCGCGAAGAGTTCGCGGATGGATTCGTAGTCGTTGCGGACGATGGCGGGCGGTGGTGGAATGATTTCTTTCACAGTTTTGTCAGCCGCAAAAATGCACAAAAGGCGCGGAAGAAAAAATCTTTTTCGTGAGGCTGGTGGTGGCGCAGGCTTCCAGCCGGTCAGTTGCTTCGATGAAACACACAGGCAAGCTGCCTGTGCCACTATTGCTCCGCCTTCAGCGCGTCCCACGTTTCGAGGTAGAGCGCGCGCACGGCGGGATTCACCGCGAGGTCGCGCGGCAGGTTGCGGTATTGGATGAGTTCAATGACGTCCGTTTTGTCGCGGAGACGCCGGACGGGCGAGCCTTGCCAGCTATCCAGTTTGAGCGCGATCAAACCTTCCAGCGCGATGATCTGAATTTTTTCCGTGACCTTGAGGGGCTGCGGAAATGGAATTTTGCAGCCGCGCTTCACGACCTTGCCCGCCGGCAGCAGGTCAATGAACACGCCGTTCCGCCGGTCCTCGACGCGGTCTTCAACCTTCGGCACGCGAAAAAACGGGCCGTTCAAATCTGCCGTCAAAAATTCCACCGCCTCCAGCACGTCGGGCACGACGATGTCCACGTCAATGGTCATGCGCGGATAACCGTGTTCCTGCACCGCCAGTCCGCCGACGATGAGATGCGGAATGTCATGATTCGTCAACGCGGCCACGGCGGCACGCGCCGAATCCAGCAGGCTGCTGGTGCCGGTCACTTCGCGCAAAATGTGGGCGTCAGTATTCGTCACGATTGCAAATTCCCACTTTCCGTCTTTGAATCAAAGCACAATTTCCGTGCCGATGCCCTGATCCGTGAAAATTTCCAGCAGCACGGAATGAGGCACGCGTCCGTCCACGAAGGAAACTTTTTCCACGCCGG
Source organism: Limisphaerales bacterium (assembly GCA_043776855.1). Classification (GTDB taxonomy): domain Bacteria; phylum Verrucomicrobiota; class Verrucomicrobiia; order Limisphaerales; family UBA11358; genus UBA11358. The sequence continues at coordinate 4,840 of JAYVQV010000524.1, forward strand.
ATTTGATGGCGGCGACGGCGCTGTCCACTTTCGGAATCATGCCCTTGTCAATCACGCCGGATTTTTTTAATTCAGGAACTTCACTGGTTTGCAGATGCGCGATGACGGTGGATGGGTCTTTGAAATCGCGCATCAAACCTGGAACGTCGCTCATGAAGACGAGCCGCTTGGCGTTCAGCGCGATGGCGCACATGGCGGCGGCAACGTCGGCATTGCAGTTGTAAATTTTCCCGTCCTCGCCACGCGCGGTCGGGCTGATGACCGGCGTGTGGCCGCACCAAATACATTCCTTCAGCGGCGCGACGTTCACTTCGATGACTTCGCCGACGTAGCCGATGTCAATTTTCTGGCCGGGATTTTCTTTGTCATCGAGCAGCATTTTTTTGCATTTGAAAATGTCCGCGCCGGAAAAACCCACGGCTTGTCCGCCGAGCGCATTGATCGTGGCGACGACTTCGGGATTGATCTCGCGGGATAAAACGTCGTCCACAATTTTCACCGTGGCCTCGTCGGTGACGCGCTGGCCTTGGATGAAATTTGCTTTCAGTCCGGCGCGTTCCATCGCCCGCGTGATGGCCTTGCCGCCGCCGTGGACGACGACGGGATTGATTTCGACGGCCTCCAGAAAAACGATGTCGCGCGCGACGCCCTTGCGGATTTCGGCATCGGGCGAGTCCATGAAACTGCCGCCGTATTTCACGACGAAGGTTTCGCCGGAAAATTTCTGGATGTAAGGCAGCGCTTCGAGGAGCGTGGCGGCTTTGGCGATCAGGTCTTGCACGCGGAATTTTTAGCAGGCGCGCGGGCGCAACAAAAGCGCGTTCTCGGCGGGGTGCTGGCTTCATTTGGCCTTGGAGCGCGGCGTTCACGCCGCTTCAACTCACGAACGTCAAGCGGGCTGGAATAGGATTGCGTCCTTTGCCTTTGGGCGGTGAAGCGGCATAAATGCCGCGCCCTGCCGAAATTTTCACGCAGCCGTTTTGGGCGTCGGAAAAAGAATTGTGTCGTAACCGCTTTGCCGGATAATCCGTCCATTGCCACAACCAAATGAAAGCACTAAAACTTTGCCTGCTCGTTTCCACCTTCGCCATTACGTTTCTCGCCGCGACCGCGTCCGCTGCGCCGAAGAAAATTTTATTCTTCACCAAGTCCAGCGGCTTCGAGCATGACGTCATCTCGTGGAAAAAAGGCCAGCCCGGCTTTGCCGAAAAAGTTTTGCTGGAACTCGGCGCGAAAAATAATTGGGAATTCACCTTCTCGAAAGACGGCTCGAAGTTCAGCCCGGATTATTTGAACCAATTTGACGCCGTATTTTTCTACACGACCGGCGACCTGTGCAGCGAAGGCACGGATAAAAATCCCGCGATGTCGGCGGCGGGCAAGCAGGCGTTGTTCGATTATGTGCGCGCGGGCAAGGGCTTCATCGGCACGCACGCGGCGACGGACACGTTTCACACGGACAACGAATCCAAGAAAGGTCCCGAGCGTTACGCGAACCACGGCGCGCAGGCGGATGCGTATGCGCGCTTCATCGGCGGCGAATTCATCATCCACGGCTCGCAGCAAGTCGCGACGAACGTGGTGATGGATGCGAAGTTTCCGGGCTTTGAAAATGTCGGCGGCAGTTTTGCGTTTCAGGAGGAATGGTATTCGCTGAAAGATTTTTCGCCGGACATCCATGTGCTGACCGTGATGGACGCGCCGCACATGAAAGGCGCGATGTATGAGCGCCCCGCGTATCCGAATACTTGGGCGCGCAACGAAGGCAAGGGCCGCGTGTTCTACACGGCGATGGGGCATCGCGAAGATGTTTGGACGAATCCGACGTTCCAGCAAATCCTCGTCGGCGGCATCAAGTGGGCGCTCGGCGAAATCTCGGCGGACGTGACGCCAAACATCAAGACCGCTGCCCCTGGCGCTTATACGAATCCAAAATATGTCGAGCAAAAGCCCGCCGCCACCGCGCTGAACACGTTGACCGCGCAGGAAAAAACCGATGGCTGGAAATTATTGTGGGACGGCAAGACGGGCAACGGTTGGCGCAGCGCGAAGTCAGAAAAATTTCCCGAACACGGCTGGACGATGCGCGATGGCGTGCTGACGGTTCACGACAACAAAGGTGAAGAATCGGCGGGCGGCGGCGACATCATCACGGAGAAGCGTTACGCGAATTTTGAACTCACCGCCGATTTCAAGCTCACGCCCGGCGCGAACAGTGGCATCAAAATTTTTGTGCAGCCGGACATCTCGCCGGTGGACAAAGTAACCGGCAAAAAAACGGCGGTCGGCTCGGCCATCGGAATGGAATTTCAAGTGCTCGATGACGCGCTGCATCCCGACGCGAAGCTGGGCAAGGACGGCGACCGCAAGCTCGGTTCGCTCTACGATTTGATTCCCGCGCCAGCGGACAAAATCACCAAGCCCATCGGCGAATGGAATTCCGCGCGGATTTTATCGGACGGCAAGCACGTCACCTTCTGGCTGAACGGCAAGCAGACGGTGGCGTTCGAGCGCGGCTCGGAAAATTTCCGCCAGCACGTTGCCGAGAGCAAATTCAAAAACATTCCTGAATTCGGTGAATGGGCGGACGGCCACATTCTCTTGCAGGAACACGGCAATGAAGTCTCGTTCCGCAATGTGAAGATTCGCGAGCTGGCCAACTGAATTTTCGATATGCGATTTACGATTTACGAGTTGTCGGGCGGAGCGCCGAGCACCAGCTCGGCAAGTGGGTGTGCAAACTTTGCCTTGTCAGGCAGCGCACTGAAACGTCAATTCGTAAAACGAAAACTCAATTTGAAACACGCCGAGCGGGTGCTCGGCGCTCCAATTTATTTATGAAAAATCAAAATCGTCGTTCCTTTCTCAAAACGTCACTCGTCGTCGGCGCCGCCACCACGTTCGCGCCGCGTTTGTTGTTTGGTGCGGAGCCGGGCAAAAAAGTTCGCCTCGCGTGCGTCGGCATCGGCAACCGCGCGGCGGAGGACATCGTCAAGTTTCACGCGACCGGCCTCGTCGAATTCGTCGCGCTGTGCGACACGGACATGGGCGCGCCGCACACGCAGGCGACTTTGAAGCTGTTGCCCGACGTGCCGCGCTTCCAGGATTTCCGCAAGATGTTCGACAAGCTGGGCAAGGACATTGACGCCGTGTGCATTGCCATTCCCGACTTCTCGCATTTCGCCGTGGCCATGCACGCGATGTCGCTCGGCAAACATATTTATTGCGAGAAGCCGATGGGCCACAGCTTCCGGCAAATCGAATTGATGATGGCGGCGGAAAAGAAATACAAAGTCGCCGCGCAGATGGGCAACCAAGGACATTCGGAAGCAAATTATTTTCAATTCAAGGCATGGACCGAGGCGGGCATCATCAAGAACGTCACAAAAATAACCGCGTTCATGAACAGCGCGCGCCGCTGGCACGGCATGAAGGTGGACGGACTGCTGCCCGAACAGCCCGTGCCGGAATCGCTTGATTGGGATGTGTGGCTCATGACGGCGCAGAAACACGCCTACAACAAAGGCTACATCAACGGCGACTGGCGCTCGTGGTTCGACTTCGGCAACGGCGCGCTCGGCGATTGGGGCGCACACATCTTCGACACCGCGCACGAATTTTTATCGCTCGGCCTGCCGACGGAAGTCGAGGCGGTGAAGCTCGAAGGCTACAGCCCGTTTATATTTCCGCAGGCGTCCACGCTGGCGTTTCGTTTTCCCGCGCGTGGTTCGCAGCCGCCGTGCGAACTCACCTGGTATGACGGCCAGGAAAATTTACCGCCGTTGCCCGACAACATGGGCGCGTCCGTCGTGGACCCGAACATTCCGCCGCCGTCGAAGGGCACGCTCGACACGAAAAAACGTTCGCCGGGCAAGGTGATTTACGGTGAAGGCCTGACGTTCAAGGGCGGCTCACACGCGGCGACGCTGCAAATTCTTCCTTCGGAAAATTCAAAGGATATCAAACTGCCGCACGTTTCCAAAACGCCGTCGGATCACTACGTCAATTTTCTCCGCGCGTGCAAGGGTGAGGAGAAATGCCGCTCCAACTTCGCCGTGGCCGGGCCGCTCTGTCAGGCGATGGCGCTCGGCGTCATCGCGCAGCGCGTGAACGCCAAGCTCGCGTTCGACCCGGCGACGAAGCAGATCACGAATCACAAGCTCGCGAACGAACTGCTCGCCGGTGTGCCGCCGCGCCAAGAGTGGGAGCAATACTACAAGCTGTAAGAGCCGGTCGGAAAATCCCCGGACGGCGGCTGTGCCGTCCTCGGCCAGCCGCAGCGGGTTCTATTTTTAGCGGTGGTAGCGCCTTCCATCCGCTGCGGCTGGTCCCGCTACGCGGGACACAGCCGCAGTCCGATTTTCAAACACGCTCTAAGCTGCTGCGCGTTCGGCGCTCCGCCCACGCTTACGGAGATTCATTGCCACCCGGAGCAGGCTTAAGCCGAATCCATGCGGTTGAAAGTAATCCAAAAAACGCGGAGGCGCAGAGAACGCAGAGGTTCGCAGAGAAAACTGCCGGATGATTTCAGGCACCAGCCGTGGTTTGATTTTACTTCCAAGAATCTCTGCGGTTCTCTGCGTTCTCCGCGCCTCCGCGTTTGTCCGGCTTTTTCCGACGGAATGGTTTCGGTTAAGCTGCACGCCGGTTCCACTCTGCCCAGGCCGGCGGTGGCGCGGTGAATTCCATCCGCAATTTGGTTTGCGGATGCAGGAAGGAAACTTTCCACGCGTGCAGGCAGAGCGGCGGATCGTCCACGCGCAACGTCTGGGTGTCGCCCAGTTTTCCGCCGGTGCGATACGCCGGGTCGCCGACGATGGGAAAACCGAGATGCGCGCAGTGGATGCGGATTTGATTCGTGCGCCCCGTCAGCGGCCGCGCTTCGAGCAGCGTTGTGCCGTCGGAATTTTTCTTCAGCACGCGAAATTCCGTGCGGGCGGCCAGACCGTTTTCTAAATCCACGGCGCGGGAACCAAGCAATCCGGATTCGCCGGTAATCGGCGCGTTGCAGAAAAAGTTTTCTTCCGCCGGCTGGCCTTGCACGCGCACGAGATAGATTTTTTCCACCAGCCCGCGCTCGAATTGCGGCTGCAACTTGCCCGCGAAATGCCGCGTGCGCGTGACCAGCACGAGGCCGGTGGTGTTCGCATCCAGGCGGTGCGCGGGATGCGGTTTCTGCGGATGATAAACGACGTTGAGAATGTGCTGGAGCGTGTTGCGATAGAAACGCCCGTTCGAGTGCATCGGCAGCGGCGCGGGTTTGTTCACGACGACGAGCGCCTCGTCCTCGTGCAAAATTTCCACGCGACCGTTCACGTCCGGCTCGGTGAGGTTCGGAAACTTGTGCCGGTAACGCTCGCCCGCGCGCACAATTTTTTCAGCGGCAACGGGCGCACCGTCCATGTCCACAATCAGACCGGCGGCAAATTCTTTGCGCCAGTATTCCACGCCGACGTGCGCCACGATCCGGCACAAAACTTCGATCAAAGTTTTTTCATCGCTATCGGCGGGGACGTTGACCGGCTTGAAATTATCGTAAGGCACGCTGCCGGGCAGCGGCGTGATGGCGCGCTGAATCGCGGCGTGACGCTGCGAAATACTTTCCGCCATCTGCTCGGCGGGCGTCTGGAAACAAAACGGACAGGACTGGCCGGAAACGTAGCGCGAATCTTTTTGATCCGCCTCGCTCAACGGCGTCTGGCAGCGGAAACATTGCGTGGAATCGGTTTCCTGCAAACTCGGGTCCAGGCCGACGCGCTGGTCGAAGACGAAACATTCGCCGTCGTAGTGCGCGCCGCCACATTCCTCGAAATATTTCAAAATGCCGCCGTCGAGCTGGAAAATTTTCTTAAATCCTTCCCGCTCCATGAACGGCCCGGCTTTCTCGCAGCGGATGCCGCCGGTGCAAAACATCACGATGGGCTGTTCCTTCAACGCGGCCGGCAGCCTGGCGACGGCGGCGGGAAAATCGCGGAAGTGGTCAATGCCAGCGGGGAGCGCATTCTTGAAAGTGCCGAGCTTCACCTCGTAATCGTTGCGTGTGTCGAGCAGCGTCACGGGACGGCCTTCATCGAGCCACTGCTTGAGTTCGCGCGCGGAAAGTTTAGGTGAGGTGCGTTGCGCGGGATTGATGCCTTCGACACCGAATGCGATGATTTCTTTTTTCATCCGCACGAGCATCCGCGAAAACGGCTGCTGCTCCGTCGCGCTAAACTTGGGCGACAAATCTTCGAGGCCGGGAAGGCTGCGAAGTTCTGCGAGCAGTAAATTAATTTTCTCCCGTTCGCCCGCGACGAACAGATTGATGCCCTCGACGCTCAAGAGAATGGTGCCTTTCAATTCCCACGCGCGGCATTGCGCGAGCAGGCGCGCGCGGAGCGAACGCAAGTCCGGCAGCGTGGCAAATTTGTAGGCGGCGATGTTGGCAATGCTCGGCATCGAAAAGCGGCGGGCAGTTTATCAAAGCGGGTGACGGAAGCGAGCGCGTTGCTGGGTCAGTGGGCCATCCAGATACGGAAGGTTTCCTGTTTGGCGCACAGATTATGTGAAACTGCCCCTAATGAAGTCGAAAGAAAGCAGCGCCAGTTGAATTGGTCACTAAAATGCCAGTGACTTGAACGCCATTGGTAACATTAACCCAATTGCCAGATGCCAAATTGGTGGCGGTCTGCAAGGAATAATTGTTTCCGGAGTAGCCGCTATCGGAAGGAACCCAGACAATAACTGGCTGATTGCCAATTGTTGTAACACCCAAAATCGGTGGACTAGTGTTCAGGGCCAATTGGAATATGGTTCCGCTTCCATAAAAGCTATTCCCGCCAGCAGTGGTTGATCCATATAAATTACCATCATTTCCAAGCGTCAAACCAGCATACGGATTACCGCCATCCGGAGTCATTGAAAATGAACCGAGCGAGGTGAGCACTCCGTTAGTTGTAACTGAAAAAACCGTTCCATATCCATTAAGCCCACCGTCATATGTTGTGCCATAGAATCTGCCATCATTTCCTTTTGTAAGCCCCGCTGTTGGATAACCTCCGTTTGAATTTGTCCAAAGAGATAAAATCACACCGCCAATATCAAACGACGCCAGCGATGTCAGTATTCCGTTCGTTGTCACTCTGAAAATCGAGCCATGACCAAAAGCGTCGCTTAAATTTGTGCTGCCATAATATGTAGTGCCATAAAAATAACCATCATTTCCCAAAAGCAATTGACCCTGTGGCCTTGCCCCGTTTGTGTTGGCAAAATTTACCAAACTGTTGAATTGACCGTTGGTGGTAATTCTAAAAATAGTTCCCCAGCCTTGGGCATAAACATTAGTATTGCCACCTACAAATGTTGTGCCGTAGAAGGCATTGTCATTTCCGAGCGTCAGTCCAGCATAGGGATAAGCACCGTTGGTGTTGGAAAAACTAAAAAGTGAAGTCAGCACTCCGTTAGTAGCTACTTTGAAAACTGTGCCGTAACCATAACCACCATTGAGGGACGTGTTTCCACCCGCTTCCGTCGTGCCATACAAATTCCCGTCGCTGCCAAGCGTCAATCTGGATCGTGGTCTAGCACCGTTGCTATTGTTAAAAAGCGCCAAATTCGTCAGCGCTCCATTCGTCGTTACCATAAAAACTGAACCGTAACGATTGGCATCACCACCATAATAAGTTGTGCCATACAAATTCCCGTCGTTACCGAGCGTCAATCCAGCATACGGATTTGCACCGTTAGTGCCGGCAAACGAAACCAAAGCAGTCAAGTTGCCATTGATGGTCGTCATGAACACTGTGCCTTTTCCAAAACTGCCGCCAGCTTCAGTTGTGCCGTAAAAATTTCCATTGTTACCGAGAATCATATTGCCATGCGTATTTCCACCGTTGGTGTTGTCAAAATTAATCAGCGTCGTTAACACGGGGTGCGCTTTCGCTGTGGCCGAAAGGAAAACAACTAGAAAATAAGTTATGAAATGATTTTTAGTATTCATAAAGCAATCAATTATAGAATAAGACTCAAAGCAATCTCTTAAGTCCATCCGAAAACTACCTGTTCGCGTTGCGCCGCAATTCCAGCGCGGCCTTCACACCTTTCATCGCGGGCTGACGGAACGCGTGACGGTCAATCCTGTCCGTATGGCGAGGTCTTCACCCCGGCAGCGTGGCGCAGCCAGGACTGGAAAATCAGCGCGAGCTTTTGCGGCTTGGAAAGTTTGAGCGGCTGCGCGCCGAAGACGTTGAAATTTCCCCGCTCCAATTTCAGCAGCAACTGCCAATACACGCTGCCCATCAGCTCGGCGGACACCATCGCGCGGCGGTCTTCCGACGGCAGCGTCTGACGCGCGAGCTGGTAAAACGCCCGCGCCCGCTGTCCGACGCTGCGGGCCAGTGCCTCGTAACGGTCGGAAAATTTCCCGTCCAAAATCTCCTGCTCGCTCACGCCAAATTTTTTCAGCTCGTCGAGCGGCAGATAAATCCGTCCGCGCGCGGCGTCGTTTTTTACGTCGCGCAGGATGTTCGTCAGTTGCAGCGCCTGACCGAGGTGTTCGGCGTAATCGCGGCTCACCGAACTTTGGTGGCCGAAGATTTCAATGCTCAACAGCCCGACGACGGACGCGACGCGGTGGCAGTAAAGCTCCAGCTCCGCAAAATTTTCGTAGCGCAACTTTTCCAGATCCATCTCGCAGCCTTGAATCAGTTCGTCGAAGAGCGCGAAGGGCAGCTTGAATTTCTGGATGACCGGCGCGAATTCCTGGTTGAGGATGAATTGCGGATTTTTATTGTCACACGCGCGGCGGATGTCTTCGCGCCACGCGGCGAGTTCGGCGCGGCGTTTTTCCACCGGCGAAGAATCTTCATCGGCCACGTCGTCCACCGCCCGGCAAAAGGCGTAGAGCGCGGACATGGCATCGCGTTTTTCCTGCGGGAGGAGGATGAAAGCCAGCGCGAGATTGGAGGCGCTTTTTTTGGTGAGCGCGCGGCTGTGCTCCATGGTCAGAGGCCCGATGGCGGTTGGTTCGGATCGCGCACCGGCGGCAGCCCGCCTTTTTCCGCGAGCGTGGGATTGTGCTGGTGGTGGTGGCGTTTGCGGCGCGTCTGCTTGTGCTTCCGTTTTTTATTTTTGGGCCGATAGACAAACATCCAGATGAGGACGACGCCGACGGCGAGGCCGACGGCGAACACCATGACGGCAAACATCAGCCAGTCAGCAGACTTGCCATTGGAGGGCAGTGAAAAAATATTGTTCATCAATTAACCACGACTGGCTTCAATGCCGTCGCCTTCAACCTTCAGGTTCAACCGCTGCATCCGGTAGCGCAGCGAATGACGGGTGAGCTTAAGCCTTTCCGCCGCGCGTGTCAGGCTGAAACTGCAATGCTCGAGGGTGGCCTGAATAATTTCGCGCTCGTGCCGCTCCAGCGCCGCATCGAGCGACTCCTCCGGCGCGATGACTTCCGCCGCGCCCTTCGGCGGCAGGTGGGATTCCACCGCGAAATCCGGCAGGTCGGCGGGCTGGATGGCATTGCCGGTTTCCAAAATCAGCGCGCGTTCGATGGCGTTGCGCAACTCGCGCACGTTCCCCGACCAGCGGTGCGCGAGCAATTTTTGCTGGGCGGCGGGCGAAAACGCGGTGGCATTGCGTCCCATTTTCGCGCGGAAAAATTTCAGGAAATGTCCCGCCAGCAGCAATACGTCCGTGCCGCGCTCGCGCAACGGCGGCAGGTTGAATTGCACGACGTTCAGCCGGTGATACAAATCCTCGCGAAAATCTCCGCCGGAAATCGCCTGCGCCAAATCGCGGTTGGTGGCGGCGACGAGCCGGACATCCACGCGCAATTCATCCGTGCCGCCGACGCGGGTGAACGTGCCGTCCTCCAGAAACCGGAGCAACTTTGCCTGGAGCGGTTTGCCCATGTCCGCAATTTCATCCAGAAAAATCGTGCCGCCATCCGCTTCTTCCACGCGCCCCAATTTCTGTTTCACCGCGCCGGTGAATGCGCCTTTCTCGTGGCCGAACAGTTCGCTCTCCAAAAGATTTTCGGGAATCGCCGCGCAGTTGATGCGCGTGTAATTTTCATTCCGCCGCGAACTCAAGCTGTGGATGGCGCCCGCGACGAGTTCCTTGCCCGTGCCGCTTTCGCCGAGAATCAAAACGCGCGCATCCGTCGCCGCCACGGTGCGGATGAACTGCCGCAGGTCGCGCATCGGCGGCGAATCGCCGACGATCTGCTCCAGCGTGACCGCCTCGCCGGCGCGGGAACGCAGCGCGGCATTATCGCGCAACAGGCGGTAGCGTTCGCCGCAGCGCGCGATGGCGTGAAATAATTCCTCCGGCTCGAACGGCTTGGCGAGATAATCCATCGCGCCGGCCTTGATGGCTTCCACGGCGAGCTTGGGCGTGGCGAACGCGGTGATCATCAGCGACGGGATTTCCGGCCACTGGTTTTTTATCTTGGTGAGAAATTCGTAGCCCGTCATGCCGCCGAGCCGGGCGTCGGTGATGACCATGAAAAATTCTTCCGCCGCCAGAAGTTTCAACGCCTCCTCGGCGGACTCGGCGGCGCGCACGGCGTAGCCCTCGTCGCCCAGCATGGTCTGGAGCGAACGGCGCATATTTTTCTCGTCGTCCACGACGAGCACGGGTGGCAGGGGCAGGCTCATTTCACAAAAGGTTTCGGCAGCGATTTCGCGGGGAAGGTTACGCTGAAGGTCGCGCCCCGGCCAAGCACGGATTCCACGCGCACCGTGCCGCCGTATAATTCCGCGTTGTGTTTCACGATGGCGAGGCCGAGGCCGGTGCCTTTTTCCTTCGTCGTGAAATACGCCTCAAAGATGCGGCTCATTTTTTCCGGTGGAATGCCCGGCCCGTCATCGGTCACGGAAATGACCACCGTCTGATCGCGCTGCGTTT
>JAYVQV010000525.1:0-15728 GCA_043776855.1 Limisphaerales bacterium
TTTTTCTCCGCCACCTGCTTGTCCCATTCGGCAAGCGCTTCAAAATCGCGGCCAGTTTCCCAGCGCTGTTTGTGTGGGATGGGTGAGTTGAGAATCACCGTCGCGCCCTTCGCCTTCGCCTCCGTGACATACTTCGCCATATACCAGCCGAACGTATGAACGAGTTCTTTCGAGCCGTCGGCCAACACATCTTCGGCGGTTTCATCGCCGACGCCGTGCAGATCGCCACGGTGTTTCGTCCCCGCGCCGATGGCACCCTGATCGTTGTGGCCGAATTGAACGATGACAAAATCGTTTGTTTTCAATGTCTCCGCGACTCGCTGCCAGCGGCCTTCGGTGAAATAAGTCCGCGCGCTGCGCCCGCCGATGGCGTGGTTGACGACATTGATTTTGTTCGCGTCGAAAAATGGTTTGATGCGTTCGCCCCAGCCGACCAGGCCGTTCGCGCCGCCGCTTTTCACCGTGGAATCGCCGACGATGTGAAATGTGGGCAACGTAGCGTTCGCGATTTTTTCAACGGCAACTTTTGAAGCGTCCACCACCGGACGCTCATCTTCGGCGGCGCGGAGAATTCCCGACGCCATGAAAACGGCGAGCACGCCGGCTGCGATTGGAGCGCCGAGCACCCGCTCGGCTCGTTTCTTGGTGAGGCTCCAACGAGCCGAGCGGGTGCTCGGCGCTCCAATAAAATGCGCGCTCCAGAATTTCATAAAGTCATTCCTTGCCCGCCTTCACCGTCGCCACGTTTTCCGAAAAATATTTCACCACCGGATTTTCCGGCAACGCCTTCAGGCCGGACACCACGCAGATCGCATTCGTCTGCGCGCCCGCGAGGCTGGTGTGCGGCCCGGCGTTGGCCACGAACAGCGCCTTCACTTTTTCCTCGCCGAGCGAATCGTATTGCTGCGCGATGATTTCGTAGAGGTCAACGAACGGAACTTTCGCCGCCGTCGCCGCCTGCGCCGCCCAGCGCGCCGCGCTGTCCGCGCCCGGACGGGGAACCTTGCCGTCGCGCCACGAGTTGCGCGGGATGAGCGAGCAGATCACCGGCGAGACGCCCTTCGCGCGCGCCTCGGCGACCATCTGCATCTCATACCAGCCGAAGGTGTGAACCGTCTCAAATTTTTTCGTGACCTGGTTGGTAATGTCCTGCGTCTCGATGCCGATGCCGTGAATTTCGCCGCGCGCCCGCGCCGCGTCGTTGACCGCGCCGCCGTTCGTGCCGAACTGCATCAGGACAACGTCGCCCGGCTTCATCAACGCGAGCGTCTTCGCCCAGAAATCGCGATAGTAAGTGCGCGCGGTCGTGCCGCCCAGCGCGCGGTTGACGACGTTGATCTTGCTCGTGTCAAAAAACGACGCGAGCTGATCGCCCCAGCCCCATTGTCCGCCGCCACCGTCGCCGCGCCCGTTGCGCACGGTGGAATCGCCAATGAGGAACAGCGATGGCAGATTGGTGTTCGCTGGAACATTTTCGCGGCGCGCGGAAATTTGCGTTTCATTTTTCGGCTGGCCGTCCACGAGTTGCGCGCGAACAACGACAGGAAGCAAACCAACGGCGAGCGCGAGAAAGAAGGTGCATTTGGTGTTCATGGTTTTAATTTCTGCTGGCGCTTATTTACATCTGCGGGTTTCCTGATTTCGTGACTGTCGGCGGATTCATTTTCAGGCCGGTGATTTTCAGGACGTAAGCGTATTTGCACGGCGCGGTCGCGGGCAAATTTACTTTCAAGCCGTTGGCGGTTTGCGTGAATTCCAGTTTGCCGTCGCCGCCGAGCAGCGTGACGGTGGCAATTTTCCCCGCCGCGTCGGACAAGGAATTGATATTCGCTTCCGCACCCGGCCAGTTGCCCAAGATGATCGCGTAAAGATTTTCACCTTTGACGGTGAAACGGATGTTCAGATTGCCGCGTCCGCCGCCCTCGCTGAATTTTGTCCAGTTATGCGTGCCGTAAATCGCCTCGCCATTCACGTCCAGCCATTTGCCAATCTCCAGGAGCGTGACGGGAATCTCCGGCGGAAACGTGCCGTCGGCCTTGGGCGAAAGGTTCAGCAGCAGCGTGCCGTTTTTGCTGACGGTGTCGGCGAGCTTGGAAATGATCGGCGCGGGACCGGAGATGCGCTCACCTGCCGTGTAGCCCCAGGTGCTGCCGATGGGTTCGTCCACCTGCCACGCGCCCGTGCGGATGCCGGAGGGCGAACGGCCGCCGATCTTTTCAAAATCAATGATGGAACCAATCGTCTCGGTGTTTTTGTCGCTCGGCGAATAGGCGGCTTTCTTGGTGCTGAGGGAAACTTGCTTGCCCCATTCGAGCGCGCGGTTGTAGTAGTAGGCGGCGACGCGCAATTTCAACGGGTCGAGATAACGCTGGTCCACGCCGTTATCGAACCACAGCATGTCCGGCTGATATTTGTCAATCAGCTCGACATTGCGTGCGAACCAGTTCGTGAGAAATCTTTCGCACGCGGCGTCGCTGCGGTCGGCGACATTGTAAAAATCCGCCCACTTCGGATCGAAAAGATCAGCCTGCTTCGCCTTCAGGTCGGCAATCATCGCGGCGGGCGGATTGATGAATTGAAAATTTTCGATGCCGTGATTTGACACACCGAATTTCAATCCCTGTTTGCGCACGGCCTTCGACAATTCACCGATGAGGTCGCGGTGCGGCCCCATTTTCACGGCGTTGAACGGCGTCACGTCGCTGTCCCACAACGCAAAATTGTCGTGATGCTCGGCGGTCGGGATGACAAACTTCGCGCCGGATTTTTTGAACAATTCCGCCCACGCCTCGGCGTTGAAATTCGACTGCGTGAACATCGGGATGAAATCCTTGTAGCCGAATTTATCCTGCGGGCCAAAGTTGTCCGCGTGCCATTGCCGGTCCGCGCCATACATATGTTTCTCATACCATTCGTTGTGATGCGCCGGCACGGAATAAAGTCCCCAGTGCATGAACAAACCGAACTTGGCTTCGTTGAACCATTGCGGCACCTGATAATTTTCCTTGAGCGAATCCCACGTCGGCTGGAATGGGCCGGGCGGAAGTTTCGTCGGAATCATCGCGACGGCGGCTTCGACGACTTTCAAATTCGTTTCCGGTGCCATGTCGTAATCTTTGGCGTTGCCGCCATCGGCCATCGGGTTGTTCGTCTGCGCGCCGGCGGCAAATGCGAAAATCAAAACCGACGAGTGAATGAGAAAAGTTTTTTTGTTCATGCTGCGATTTTTCAAGAAGTTTGCCGCAAGTTGCTCACGCGATGATTTCCAGTTTGCCGGTGCTGTCGCCGATGCGTTCAGCCTGCGCGCCCATGCGGTCGAGCAGCGAAAGATAGAGATTCGTCATCGGAGTTTTTTCACCAACCTTCACATGACGACCCGGCGTGAGGCTGCCGCCGCCGCGACCGGCGACGAGGACGGGAAGGTTTTCGTGGAGATGTTTGTTGCCGTCGCTGATGCCGCTGCCATAGACAATCATGCTGTTGTCGAGCAGCGTGCCGTCGCCTTCCTTGATGGATTTCAGCTTCTGCAAAAAATACGCGAACTGCGTGGTATGAAAACGGTTGATCTGCGCGATCAACGCCATCTTCGCCTCGTCACCGCGATGATGCGACAAATCGTGATGGCCGTCCGAAACGCCGATGAAGGGATAAGGCCGGTTGCTGCCGTCGTGCGCCACGATGAACGTCGAGACGCGCGTGGAATCCGTCTGAAACGCCAGCGCCAGCATGTCATACATCAGGCGGATGTGCTGTTCGTAACGCTCGAACATTTCCGGCGCGCTCGCGCCTTTGGGGGCGTGCGCCGGAAATTTCTCCACGCGCTCCACGCGCTGCTCGATCTCGCGCACGGCGGTCAGGTATTCGTCCAATTTGCGGCGGTCGGTCGCGCCGAGATTTTTCTGAAACCGGCTGGCATCATCCAGGGCAAAATCGAGGACGCTTTTGTTGTAAAGCGCCCGACGCGCCTGCGCCTCCTGCGTTTCACCCCGGTTGCCAGACGCGAACAAACGGTTGAACACCGCGCGCGGATTCACCTCGGGATTGACCGGCTGCGATTCGGATTTCCATGAAAGGTTGAATTGATAGGAGCAACTATAACCGCTGTCGCAAGCGCCCGCGCGCTGTCCGCCGTCGCAACTCAATTCCAGCGAGGGCAACCTTGTCTGATCGCCGATGCGGTCCGCCGCGATTTGATCCACCGAGATGCCGAGCTTGATGTCCGCCCCGGCGGTTTTTTTTGGATGGCAACCCGTGAGATAAGCCGCCGAAGCGCGGGCATGGTCGCCGCCGCCATCGCCCAGCGAGTTCGCCTGCTCCTGTGCGAGGCCGGTGATGATGTTGAAATCCTTTTGATAATCCGCCAGCGGCTGGAGAATCATCGGCAGCTCATAATTTTCGCCCAAAGTTTTGGGCGTCCAGTCCGCCATGTTCTTGCCGTTGGGGACATAGATGAACGCGAGACGTTTTGGAAAACCTTTCGGCGTGTTGCCGGCCGCCGCCGCGAACGCGCTCATCGAAGGCAGCATCGCATCAAGCATCGGCAGGGCGATGAGCGTGCCGAGGCCGCGAAGAAATGTGCGGCGCGGGATTTGCCAGCTAGGGTTCATGCGTCAAATGGGTGGACGGTTTGAAGGCTAATGTCGTTACGAAATCATTTCAATCGCTGTTTTAACCCGAATTCCGAAATTGAAAATCCGCCGCCAAAAAATTCAGCGGACGCCGGTGCGGTCTCCCTCTCCCCTCGGAGGGGAGAGGGAAGCCGCTGCGGACACGGCGGAAATTATCAACCCCAAGTTTCTAACTTCGGAATTCGGGTTTAATTCACCGCCAGCCGGCGCCCTCGCCGCGCTGCATCTGGAACGGCACGCTGTTCACCACCTCCAGCACGAGGCTGGAAAATTTTGGGTCCGCTTTCAACCGTTTGACCATCTTGTCCGTGGCGGGGCGGTCGTAATACTCCAGCCCACGGCCGAGCGCGTAGGTCAGCATCTTTTCCGAGAGGCAGCGAAAAAAATCGTCCCGCTTTTTGCCCGCCAGGATTTTTGACAGTTCGGTTGCGCCATTAAACGATTCGCCGCTGATCAACTGGCCGGACGCATCCACCGGCGCACCGCCATCTTTGTCCCGCCACGCGCCGACGGCGTTAAAATTTTCCAGGCTGAAACCGATCGGATCCATCCGCGCATGACACGCGGCGCAGGTGGGGTTGGCGCGGTGCTGCACCATCTGTTCGCGCAGCGTGCCGGTCAGCTTGCGGGTCTTGTCGTCCAAGTCTGGCACGTCGGGCGGCGGCGGCGGCGGCGGCGTGCCGAGGAGATTTTCCAAAACCCATTTGCCGCGCTTAACCGGCGACGTGCGGGTGGGATTCGACGTGAGCGCCAGCACGCCGGCCTGCGTCAACACGCCGCGCCGGGGCGTTCCCGCGAGCGAGACGCGCTGAAAATTTTCTCCTTCAATGGGCGGCAACCCGTAAAATTTCGCGAGCCGTCCGTTCACAAAAGTGTAATCGGCGGTCAGAAATTCCAGCACGTTGCGGTCTTCATGCCGGATATTGTCGAAAAACATTTCCGTCTCCTTCTGCATCGCCGCGCCCAGCGCCGCGTCGAAATCGGGAAACAATTCCTTGTCTGGCTGAAGCGTCGGCAGGCGGCGGGTCTCCAGCCATTGCCCCGCGAAATTTTCCGTGAGCGCACGGGCTTTGGGCAACGCGAGCATCCGTTTCACCTGTGCCTCCAGATTTTTTCGCAACTTGCCGCGCTTCGCGAGATTCAGCAATTCGTCATCCGGCATGGAACTCCAGAGAAAATAAGACAGCCGCGAGGCCAGCGCGAATTCGTTGACCGGATGCATTGAATCCGGCTTGTCGGGGTTCGGTTGAGTCTCTCCGCGAAAAAGAAATTGCGGCGACACGAGCGCGGCCTTCATCGGGAGCTTCACGCTCGCGGTAAATTTTTCCCCGTTCTGGTCGGCTAGGTCGAACAATTTCATCAGGCGGTCCAGTTCTTCCGGCACGACCGGACGCCGCCACGCGCGGAAAACAAATTGTTCGAGAATTTTTCGCGCGACGGCGCGTTTGTTTTCCAACGGCGGTTTTTCAAAATAATTTTGCATCATCTCCGACATCGGCGGAATCGGCGCGGGTTCGGAAAGGTTCGCGACTTCGAGCGAGCGGATGGCGAGATTGCGGTCGCGCAGGTTTGGATTTGAATTCGCCGGGTCAACAAAGTCGTTTATGAAAGCTGCTGAAAAAATGTGTTCGCCCATCGGCAGATTGGTTTTGAATTCATAAAACTGCGGTTGGGCGAGCAGCAACGCGGTGGAAAAAGGTTTCTGTTCGGGCAGCGGCTTCATATCGGCGGGCGCGAACACGTCGAACGTCGTGAGCGGCTGGCCGTCCACGCGAAATTCCATGCGCGCCGGTTCGTCGCCAGCCTGTTGCGCGTAGGCCTGTGCGCGCAAAATGTAATCGCCGTTCGTCGGCGCGCTGATGTTGACGGACGCTTCGCCGTTGGTGGTGAACAGCAAGTCGCCGTTGCCGGAAAGTTTTCCACCGCCTGCCGTCGAAAGTTTTGCGGCGGGAAAATGCTGCGTCGCGCACGGCAGCGGGCCTTCGATCTCGAGCCACTTCACAAAAATAATTCCTGGCTGCTGCGTGCCGATGCGGCCGTTCAACATGACAAGTTCGTTCGTGCCGCCGCGCTCGCGTCGCGCCACTGCGCGGAAACGCTGCCTGCCCGAAGGCACGCCAACGCGCGCCTCATAAACGCCGGGTGCGGCTTCATTGGTCGTCAGTTCAAAATTCTGGATGAACGTGTCATTGACCATCAGGGAAATTTTCGTGGGCGGCGGGTTGGAAAATTGAATGGGAACGGAGCTTCCCTGGCCAATTTCCGCGCCGCCTTGCGCGGTGCAGAACGCTTGCACGCGCAGCAGATAATCGCCAGCAACGACGGGCATTTCAACGGCCACGTCATCGTCTTCGAGGCTGATGAGATTTATCCAGCCGTCGCCGCGATCGCCCAGCGCGTTGAATCCGACTTCGGCAAGCGTGGCGGGGACGTGATGGATTTCGCTTTTGACCGGCTCGGTGGGGATGGCGTGGTCCAAAATTTTGTCCGCCGCCGCCAGATATTTTTCCATGAGCATCGGCGGGAGCGAAAGCACGTCGCCGATGTTGTCGAAGCCGTAGCCGGAATCGTCCGGCGGAAAATCATCAGCAGGTTTGAAATCCACGCCGGTGAGATCGCGGATAGTGGTGTTGTATTCCGCGCGGTTGAGGCGGTGAATGGTGACGCGGCCGGGATCGGGATGCGCGGGATCAATCTTGAACAGCTCGCGCTCGATCCAGCCGGTGATACGGGCGCGCTCGGCCTGCGTGGGCTGCGGTTTGCCGGACGGCGGCATCTGAAACGTGTGGAGGTATTCGTGAAGCGTCTTCCATTCCTTGGGAGCGGCGAGTATATCGGCGGCGGTCTTGAAATGGTCGAGCGCGAGGTCGCCCTTGGATTTTCCGTTGCCGTGGCAGGTGTAACAATATTTTTGGAACAGCGGGACAAGGTCGCTTCGGAAAGATTTATCCGCCACGTCCGCCGCCGGACTGTGCAACACAAACAGCGCAATCAGAATCAAAAATCCTTGGACCGTGACGCGCATGACCAATTATTTATTTGCCTGAAATTTTTCCGCAAAGCCCATGTCGGCCAGCCAGTCGCAAAACCGGAACTGCCAGCTTGAAACCGCCAGCGGCCGGTCGCGCAGGCCGAAGCCGTGTCCGCCTTTCGTGTAAATGTGAAGCTCAACAGGAACGTGCGCCTGTTTGAATTTCAAATAAACCTGCGGCAGCCCCTCGGAAATGTCGGACCGGTCGTCGGACGCGCACGCCAGAAATGCGGGCGGCGAATTGGAATTCACGGTGAGGTTCGCGGAAGTGCCGGGATAGATCAGCGCCTGAAAATCCGGGCGGCAGGAAATCCGGTCAATCGCGTCGGTGGCGTTCGTGAGGCCGTCATCGTAACGCATGGCCGACAGGTAAGCGACTTCGCCGCCGGCGGAGAAGCCGAGCATTCCGACGGCGTTGGTATTGATGTTCCATTCCTTCGCGCGCGAACGGATGAGGCGGATGGCGCGCTGCGCATCCTGCAAGGCTTCAATTTCAATTTTGTAAACGGAATTGGTTTCGCGCGCGAGGCGGTATTTCAAAACGAAGGCCGCGATGCCGTGTTCGCTCAACCATTTTCCGAGATCGTTGCCCTCGCGTCCGATGGTCAGGAACCGATGCGCGCCGCCGGGCGCAATGATGACGGCGGCGGTCGGCTTCGTTCCGGCTGGCGGCAAGTAGGGTGTGATGGACGGGTTGTGGATGTTGGCGACAATCGGGAACGAAATGCCCGGCTCTTCACGGATCGTCACCACTTCTTTTTCCTGCGCGCGATTTTCAAAACCGGGCGCGCCATTGGGCCAGAGATGGATTTCCGCCGGAGTTTCATCGGCGGCGATGGCGGCACATGACAACAGCGAGAGCAGGAACGGGAGAAGCTTTTTCATGGCAAGGAGCGCGCGGATGCATCCGTGCGGAATTGCGGGGCGGGCAGGCTGGCGGCGTTGTAGAGATGCCCGCCGTCGGGGAAATTCACCCACACATAACGCACGGCAACCGGCGCGGGCACATCCGGGCTGCTCACGATGACGGTGTCGCCGTCAATCTTCGCTTCGGCAGAAATAAATTTCCCATCTGCGCCCGCGATGGTGAACCATTTCAATGTTCCATCGCGCGCCACCAAACCTTTCGCGTGGGAAAATGTCACGCGGATGCTGCCGCCGTTGATCTTCATGGATTCATACGCCGGGCCGGAGAATTCCATTTTGCGACCGTAAGTTTTCGCCAGGGCGATGCGCGCCAGCCGGTCGCCCACGTCCTGCTTGTTGTGCGGGTGAACATTTTTTCGCTCGCCAATGTCAGTCGTGACGGCCATGCCGGTGTTCGGGAGCGAAAGAATCGTGGCCTGTGCCTCGCGCACTTGCGGACCGTTGCTCGCGGCTTCCTGTCCGGCGAGTTGGACGATGTAAAACGAAAAATCACCTTCGCCCCACAACTTGCGCCAATCGCGCACGAGCGTCGCCTGAACGTGCGGATACAGTTCGATGCCGCCCTTGCTGGCATCAATGATGGACTCGCCCTGATACCAGATCGCGCCGCGCAGCGCGTAGGGAATCACTGGCGCGATCATGCCGTTGAACATCACGGTGGCGTTGTGCTGGTCTTGCACGGGATCGCGCGGGCCGCTGTTGCCGCGACGACGATTGCCACGCGCGGCGGAATTGGTTGAACCGGCGGCGGAATTTGTCGCGGCGGCAATTTCGTTTGTGGCGGAAACATCTTCCGAACGCGGCGGCGCAACGACTGCCGGACGATTGGTGCGAAACGATTCAACCGCCGCGTCGAAACGGTCCAGCATCGGTTTCAATTTTGAATCCGCCGCCATCGCCTCGCGATCAATCCACGATTCCGCCGTGCTCGCGCCGAACGCCTGGGCAACGATGCCCACCGGCACATTGAGTTCGCGCTGCAAGTCGCGCGCGAAGAAATAACCGACGGCGGAAAATGCGGGGGCAGTTTCCGGCGTGCAAACTTTCCATTCGCCGCCAACGCGGTTGGTGGGCGCGTAAGTTTTTTGCGCCGTGCCGACGAACATACGGATGAGCGGATAATTCGCAGCGGCAATTTCCTGTTCCTCATTCGTCACGCCCGCAAAATATTTCACCTTCTTCGACATGGAAAAATCCATGTTCGACTGGCCGGACGCGAGCCATACCTCGCCGACGAGCACATCGGCCAATTTTAGATTTTCGATGGCCGATTTTCGATTGCTAGAAACAATCAACTCGCGCGCCTCCGCGCTGGCTTTCATGGGCTTGAGATTCACGCGCCAGTTTCCAGCCGCATCGGCGGTCGTCGAAATTTTTTGCCCGGCGAATTCGACGGTGATTTTTTCGCCCACGTCCGCCGTGCCCCAGACCGGCACTTTCATGTCGCGCTGCAAAACCATGTGGCTCGTGAACGGGCTGGCGAGCTTCACTTCGGCGCGCAACGCGATGGGAAACACTGCGGCGGCAAGCAGCGGCAGCAAGGGAAACAATCTGCGGATGATTTTCATGTTTTGTAAATGTTAGCTGTTGGATTATTCGCCCGTCAACAGTTGCACCGGCCCCAGCAGGCCGGACGGCAGCAGCCGCGAGCCTTTGGCGAAATAATTCCAGGTCGTAAAAGTAAAACGTCCGGCTGACGGGCGCGGCGTGCCTTTGATCAACCAGTCAGGAAATGCCTTCAACGGCCCGCCATGACCCATGTCGCCTTTTGCCCACTCGCAATCCGCCGGTTCCAGTTCGTCGCCAATCAGGCGGTTTGCCCAGCAGTTCACGACTTCGATTTCCAGTTGGTTGCCCCTTAATTTTACGGCGGAAGAAATGTCCACGCGCCACGGCGCAGTCCAGACGACGCCGAGGTCGTGGCCGTTCAAGCGGACATGGGCGAGGTCTTTGACCGTGCCAAGGCTCAAATAAATTTTAGATTTCCGATTTTGGAACTGCGATTTTGGAAAATCAAACGTCGTCGTGTAAATCGCCGTGCCGCTGTAAAATTTTATGCCCGGTTCGCTGCGCTTCGTCCAATCTTCGAGCGTTGCGAACGTCACCGGCTGCTTCGGCCCGCCCCATTTGGGATCAAATTTCACCCGCCAGACGTTTGTGATTTCGCCGGTGAACTTTGGCGTTGGGAAATTTTTCGCCGCGCCTGCAAGTTTGCTTCCGGGTGGAATCGTTTTTCGGAAAACGACGAAGCAGCTTTCCGCCGCCGCAAACTCCAGCGGCACGATGGTTTTGCCGTCCTTGATCTCAAATTCCGGCAGCCCGCGCATTTCGCCCGTCACCGGATTCCACAGCTCCGGCTGTTTCCCCGCGACGCCGAAAGCGCAGCGCGCCGCACCGTTCGTCCGCGCCAGATTGGCGACGAAATAGGCGTCGCTCGCGCCGTCGCTGCGATGAATGCTTTTCAATTGCGCGCCGCCATCCACCGCCGTGATCGCGAAATCATCCGTCGCAATTTTCCCCCATTGCAAAAGCGCCTGGCAGCGTTGCAGGTATTTCACCCACGCCTTGCCTTGTTCCCACCACGTCTGCGTGCGGTCGAAGTGCGTGCCCCATTGACCCATCGCGAGGCCGGGTCTGAACTGGTCGGCCAACGGCTGGTGCGTGAAGCGGTGCAGCGCCATGCGGTTCACGCCCTCGCAAAACGCCGCGTCGCCGATGGGCTTGAGCCACGCGGGCGTCTCGCTCCATTCGCTGTCGCCCGGATGGCCGGTGAACGCCTCGGCCTCGACGAGATTCCTGCCCGCCGCGCGCACCGCCGCGACCGTCGGCGCGAGTTTGTAAGGCCGGTATTTCCCGCCGTCCGTCCAGAACTCCGTCATGATCCGGTCCACGCGCGGCACGACTTCCGCCGGATTCCACGGCCCGCCATACGGTTCGCACATGAATTTCAATCCGGCGGCGTGTAATTTCTTTTCAATCACCGGGAAATAATTCTCGCGGTAAAGGTCACGGATGGTCTGCTGAAAATCGTTTTGAAAGTTCTTTGTCTCTGTTTCGCTGCCGACCGTGCGCTTCGCCAGCACCGGCAGAAACGCCGTTAAATCGTAGCCGCGTCGCGCGCGGAATTCCTCGCGCATCTTCGGCGTCCAGCCCGGCGTGCCCGCCTCGTAGCTGTCGAAATGAAAATAATTGAAGCCGTGGCCGATCAGATCGCCGAGATTTTTCCTCGCCTCGCCGATGATGTGGTCGAGATGAAACTCCACCGCCGCGCGGCTTGTCTTGTCGCACTCCAGACCAATCGCCTCCCACTGCGCGGGCTGCAGCATCGCGCCCATCGTCGTGTGGCCGAAACGATAGAGGATCCATTCGCCCGGCGGCGCATCCCATTCAATCCTCCCATCAGCCGACATTTTATCCGACAAATCAAAAACCTGTTCGCGCGTGACGGCTCCGCTGGCGGGCAGTGCCAGCACGGCGACATCGCGAAAATAACTTTGCCGCGCCGGGACTTCCGGCTTCTCCAGCTTGCCGGTCGTGGGGTTGTAAACCGGGAATGGTTGCTTCGCCCGAAGGTCGGGCTGCGGTTTCGGCAGCGAATTGGAAAATTTTCCCGGCCCGCTGAATTTGGTTTCCGACCAGACGATTTCCTGCATCGAAAGTTCCGGTGTGATCCACGGGCCGCCGCTCGTCTCGTAGCCCGCGCAATTGTGGACGCCGAAATCCAGCCCCAGCCGCCGCGCTTCACTGGCAGCGTGCCGCACCATTTCCCACCACGGCGCGGTGAACGCGATGATTTCCGGCGCGGGCGGGTTGCCGATGCGCCCCGCCCACGGCGTGCAGACATCCGCGAGGCTGAAGACCGTCGCGCCGCCAAAGCCCGCGTCCTTCAACGCCTTCAGGTCGCGTGTGATGCCGTCCCGGCTGATGTTGCCGCCCATCCACATCCACAATACTTCCGGGCGCGCGGAGGATGGCGGATGCCGAAAGGCCTCATCCAATTCATCCGCCGAACAAGCGGAGATGAAACCGATGAAAACCAGCGCCAGCAAGTTTAGCTTTAATTTCATTTGCGCCACTTTATTTCTTCGGCGTGATCTTCAACGCGATGGCGTAATTGCCCGCGCTCTCTCCGGGAATTGTGGCGGTCAGCCCGGTGTCGTCGCGTGTGAAATTTATTTTCTCCGTAGAGCCGAGCAATTCAATTGTTCCGACTTCATTTTTGTATAACGAGGAATTTGCCGCGAGTGATTTGATGATGACCTTGCCATCCGCCGGCCAGCCGAGGGCGATGGCGTAGAGCGTGTCGCCCTTGGTGGTGAAACGAATGTCCTTCGCGGTGTGTTCCGGGCCGATGCCGCGCGGCGCATTTTTGGCGCTGGCTTTCGCGGTCGCGTCGTTCTTCACATTCGGACCTTCGCCGTAAATTTTCCACGGGCGCGTGCCGTAGATGCACTCGCTGTTCACTTCCATCCATTTGGTGAAGTCGTCGAGGAAGGCAATCTCCTTGTCGTCAATCGCACCGTCGCCGCGCAATGGAATGTTCAACAGAAACGTGCCGTTTTTGCTGACGACATCCACGAGCAGGTTGACCATCGAGCGCGCCGAACGATAGCCGGTCTGGTAACGCTTGTCGTCGTAATGCCACGCGCCGATGCACAAATCTTTCTGCCACGGGGTCGCCAGCAAATCTTCCGTGAGATTGCGTTCGAGGTCGTTGACGACGGTTTTTTGTTCGTCGGAAGAAAGTTCCTTCGACGTGATGACGCCTTCGAGTTTTCCGCCGTGCCACTGCTTGTTTGCGTTGAAAAAATGCGCGGCGATGTTCAACCCCGCAGCGCCGAGCGGCAGTTTGGAGTCGTCGAAATACAGCAGGTCGGGATGATATTTATCCAGCAGGTCTTGCGTGCGGTTGAACCACTTCGTCACATACGCGGCGTCAGGTTGCGCGCCAATTTTGTGGTTCTGCGCGTAGAGGTCTTGCGGGTCGAGGCCGTCCCACCATTTGCCTTTGCCATCGGCTTTCGTGAGTTTGCCGTCGTAAGGCACGCCAGCCTGCGGGCCGTTCGTGTCCGCGCCTTGTGCATCCTCATACCAGCTCCACGCGCGCGCCGAGTGAACACTCACGCCGAACGGCATTCCCGCGTCATGCGCCAGCTTCGCCCAAGTGCCGACGATGTCTTTGTGCGGCCCGACGTTGACAGAATTCCACGGCTGAAATTTGGAATCATACATATCCAAATTGTCGTGATGATTCGCCATCGCCACGAAAAATTTCGCCCCGGCGCGCTGGTAACGCTTGAATAAATCTTCAGGATTCCATTGGTCCGCCTTCCATTCGTGGATGACATCCTTGAAGCCGAACTGCGATGGCGGCCCGTAATGCTCGACGTGAAATTTATTCTGCGCCTGACCTTGGACATACAGGCGCTTCGCATACCAGTCGCCCTGCTGCGGCTGGCACTGCGGCCCCCAGTGCGCCCAGATGCCGAACTTCGCGTCGCGATACCAGTCGGGCAGCCTGTAATTTTGCTCGAGCGATTCCCACGTCGGCTGGAATTGTCCGGCGGCGATGGGGAATTGAGCGGTGTTCGTTTGCGCCAATGCCATGGCTGCGGAAAAAACAATCGCGAGCGGGCCGAGAAAATAAAACCGGCGGCCACGGTTGAACTTGCGGGTAATCATGCGAGGTAGGACGTTGAAAAATTTATCAGGTTTCAATTTTTAAGGGGCAGCCAGCACCCAGCGTTGCGAGTCGTCGCCGGTAAAATGTTGCAGGCCGACGCGGTTGCCCGGCGCGGCTTTGACCAGCGCGGTGAGAACGGCATGGTTGGACTTGGACGCGAGGCGATAACTGCCATCGGCCAGTTGGTCAATTTTCCAAAGCTGGCTGTCGGTATCGGTGAAGGGCGCGACCGCCAGGCCGTCGCCGTCCGCAACCAAAACATTTTCGCCGGTCGCGCTAGAAATTTTGTAAAACCCGCCGCCGGCCGGGGCGATATTCCACTTCTGATGGTCGCGGCTCAAGTAGCGCGCGGTCTGCACGCCAATTTCATTCGTCGCGTTGGCCGTTTGCAAAACCGTGCCGGTGCGCTGCGAACGGATTTGATAAACTCCGGCGCGCAGATTTTCACCCGCCACCGGCCAGCCATCCAGCGTCCAGAGCAGCGGGCGGATGTCCAGGATGGAGCGACCCGCGCGACCGATGACGCCTTCGTAGTGACAACTGAATTTCTCCACGCCGTCATCCAGCAGCAGGCCGAAATGTCCGGGGCCGATGTCGTTGCCTGCCGCCGCGAGAAATAAGCTGCCCGCTCCCTGCGCCAAATCCTCGCCAAATTTATCGAGATACGGCCCGGTGATTTTTTGCGAACGCCCGACGCGGATGTTGTAAGTGCTGTTCGTCCCCTGACAACAGCCGCCGTGATTCACGAACAGGTAAAAATATTTATCGTGGAAAATAATTACCGACGCCTCGCTCTGGCTGGAGATGATCGAGACCGGCGAATTTGTGGCGATGCGAAGTCCCGTTTTGGAATCAAGCTCCACCAGTTCAATGTTGCCGTGATACGAGCCGTAGCAAATCCAGAGCGTGCCGTCCGGCGCGCGGCAGACGCCGGGATCAATCGCGTTCAGATTTTCGCCCGCGCTGGAATGGACGACCATGCCGCGATCCGTCCATTTGTAACTTGTGCTGTTCGTGTCGAGCGTCGGGTTGGTCATCAGGCCGACGGCGGAAACGTATTGCCCCCAACTGGAGATGGAATAGTAGAGATAGTATTCGCCGTTGAGCGCGATGATGTCCGGCGCCCACACGCCCTGGCCGTCGTTCTTCGGACAGAATTGATGGACGGATTCTGGCACGCGGTCGAACACCTTGCCGCCACGCTGCCAGTCGAAACCGTTGCTGGAAACGAGCAACGGAATCCCGCGCCCGGTGCCGTAGCAATAAAATTTTCCATCGCACATCATCACCGTGGACGGATCGTGAATGCCAATCGTGCCATCGAGGGCGATGGCCGAAGGGCTGGCCAAGGCGAAGGCAGCGAGTGCGAGCAGCCATTTGCTGACGCGGTGAATGGCTTTTGCTGATGCGTTCATAAAATTTGCCAGCGCGTCACTTGGGCTTTTTCAAATCGCGATCC
>JAYVQV010000526.1:0-3978 GCA_043776855.1 Limisphaerales bacterium
CGTTGAAACATTTTGTGCCAGCGGTTCCGGAACCACCCCTCACCCTCAATCCCTCTCCCCTCCGAGGGGAGAGGGAAGCCGCTGCGGACACTGCGGAAATTATCAACCCAAAGTTTCTGACTTCGGAATTCGGGTTGAACTGGGAGCGCCGAGCATTGCTCGGCCAGAGAAAGAATTGCCGGTCATTCCAGCCGAGCGATGCTCGGCGCTCCCATCATTCGCGCCAACGATGCCACTACCCGTTTTTGGGCAGCACCTTGATGCCGCGCTCGGCGAGCGCCGGCAGAATCATCTCGATGGTGCGGTCAATCGCGCCGAGGTTTTCCGCGACGACTTCCATCGCATTTTTTCCAAGCTGCGCGCGGCGGGTTTCATTTTGCAGCAGTTCGGTGAAGGCGTTTTCCAGCGCGTCCGGGTCTTTCACTTGCACGGCGGCGTCCTTCAGCAGGAAGCTGCGCGTGATGTCCGTGAAGTTCTGCATATTCGGCCCGACCACGATGACCTTGCCCAGCGCGCCCGGCTCGATGGGGTTCTGGCCGCCGGTGGACATCATGCTCTTGCCCACAAAAACGATGGTGGCCGGCTCATAGAAAAAACGGAGTTCGCCCGTGGTGTTCACCAGCAGGCAGTCCACGTCGCCGGGCTTCATCTGGGTGCGGGCAAAGATTTCGTTGCGATAAATAAACTTCACGCCCGCCGCGCGGAATTTCTGGCCGAGGTCTTTGCACCGCTCGAAATGGCGCGGCACGAGGACGAGAAACAATTTCGGAAATTTCTGCCGCAGGCGCGCGGCGATTTCCACGAGCATCTGTTCCTCGCCATTGTGCGTGCTGCCGGCGACGAGCACCGGGGCGTCCGCCGCCACGCCGAGCTGGCGGAGCAGGGCGCGCACATCCAGCTTGCGCTGCTCGGTGAGTTTGGCGGCGTCAAATTTCAAATTGCCCACCACGCGCACGGCCCGTTCGCGGCAGCCCACGGCCTTGAGGCGTGCCGCATCTTGTTCGTTCTGGCAGCCCACGCCTTTGAAGGAACGGAACAGCGGGCGGAACAACCAGCCGAATTTTTGGTAGCGCGGATACGAGCGATCCGACAAACGAGCGTTGGCGAGGAATACCGGGATGTCCAGTTCGTCCGCGCGCCAGAGAAAGTTCGGCCAGATTTCCGCCTCGATGAGAATGATGGCCTGCGGATTGATCGTCGCCAGCGCGTGGCGGATATATTTGCGGCGGTCCACCGGATAATAAATTTTGCTGACGTGCGAGGGCAGGCGTTGGCGAAGTTCCGCCATGCCGGTCGTGGTGGTGCAGGAGACGACGAGCTTGGCGTTCGGCGCGCGGATTTCCAGCACGCGGATGAGCTGGGTGCAGAGGTTGACCTCACCCACGCTGACCGCGTGGAGCCAGACGACGTGGCGGTTCGTGAGCGCCTGCTTGAGCGACGGGTCGTATTGGGCGAAACGCTGGCCGAAGTTTTGCGTCCAGTTGCCGCGCCGCCGCAGCCGCCAGAAATAATACGGCGCGGACAACACGAAGAAGATGAGGAACAAAATGTTGTAAGCAGTGCGCAAAGTTAAACCCCAGTCCGTTGCTGATTACTGATTGCAAATCGGACGCCCGGGTGGCCGGAATGTTTCACAATCGTGACAATTTTTCAACTGTGGAAAATGCCGGGGCAGTTTCCAGCCCTGGCGGCGCGCTCGGTTTCACCCGAACCCAGAAGTTGGGTAGCGGCAGGCAGGATGATTCAACTGCGTGCAGTCGGTTGCTGGTTACACGCCTTACCTATGCGGTTAGCCGGATAAATGACAACTAGCCGTCGTTCTTTATCAGAAATCGGTCAGTCGGCCGGTAACGCCGACACGTTGGGGGGACGGGTTTTAGAATCAGGGCTAGTCGCCCAACCACGATTTCGCGGACGCGACCGGTTCACGCCGAAGCGCGGATAAAGGAACAACGAGTCTTACGACCACACTGGTCAAGACACTTGACCTTCGTGAATTTGGGAAAATTCAGCCGCAGATTATTGCTTTGGTCGAAACAGCAATTTTCCACCCAAACGTGCGTGCGGGGCAGGAACACCATTCGTTTTTTGTAACCACCGGTAAATTTACAGAGTCAGTCGAAATTAGGGTTCAATTCCATTCACCCGCTCCACTTTTTCATCAAAATTCTGCTCCCACTTATACCGCGAAGAAACGGGGCATCGCTTCAAAGATTCGTGGCGGCAGCATTGGCCCGAAAAAATTCGAGCGTGGCCTGGAGGCCTTCGTCGAAGCCGGTGGCCGGGGCAAAACCGGCCGCCCACAGTTTTTCCACCGAGGCGAGTGAATGTTTCAAATCACCAGCGCGCTCCGGTGTGTGAACCGTTCCCGAACGCGACGCCGTGAGGTGGCAAATGTCGGCGGCGAGCTGATTGATGGTGATGCTTTTTCCGCAAGCCAGATTGAAAACGCCGGTGGCCGCCGGGTGCGTCGCAAAAAAATCATTCGCGGCCGCGATGTCCTTCACGAAAATAAAATCACGCGTCTGCCCGCCGTCGCCGTGGAGGGCAAGCGGCTCGTGCCGCAACGCGCGCGCGATAAAGATCGGCACGGCGGCGGCATACTGGCTGCGCGGATTCTGGCGCGGGCCAAAGACGTTGAAATAGCGCAGGCAGGCCGTTGGCAGATTTTTCTGCGCCGTGAACTCACGGCACAACTGCTCGCCGGCGAGCTTGGTTTGGGCGTAGGGGCTTTTCGGTTCGGGCGGCATGGTTTCGATTTTTGGTGACGCCGGATTGTCGCCGTAGATCGCGGCGGAACTGCTGAAGACCAGTTTTTTCACCTGGGCGCGTGCGGCTTCTTCCAGCACCACGCGCGTGCCGGTGGTGTTGATTTCATGGCACGCGGTGGGATTCGTCAGAGATTCCGGCACGCTCACCATCGCGGCGAGGTGAAAAACGAAATCCACACCGGTCATCGCCCGGCGAACCAGTTCGCGATCCAGGATCGAACCTTCGATAAATTCATGCGCCAGCCCCGCCAGGTTGTGCCGGAAACCGGAGCGTAGATTGTCCAGCACGCGCACTTCGGCGCGGCTTTGAAAATGTTCGACGAGGTGGCTGCCGATAAAACCCGCGCCGCCAGTAACCAGAATTTTCATTGCCCGACAGTCTAGCGAGCAATCCCCGGCGGGGACAAATGTTTCTGCGGCCTGCCGTTGGCGAGGGGGCAGCTTGAAACTGTCCTGATTCAGCAGCAGGCGGGACGCCTGCGCTACTTTGGGCGGCGGCTTCGCCGCCGCTGTAGCACAGGCGTCCCGCCTGTCCGGGCGAAGGGGCGTGGCCTCCGGCCAACTTCGGATTCATGGACAGGGTCGAGCTGCACCCTCTTTGCGGTTCATTTCGGTTTTCGGATTGAACCCGCGCCGCAAAATTTCTAGCGTCTGTCCGTGCCGCAAAAACTTCGCATCGCCTTCCTGACGCACGAGCCGTTTTATCCGCCGTCCGGCGGCGGTTCGGCGGAGGCCGTGTATCTCGTCGAAGAAATGGCGCGGCGCGGCCACGCGGTTCACGTCTTCGGGCCGAAAATTCCTGACGCCGAGGCCGTGGCAAAAAATTTTGGCGTCACGCTACACCCGTTTGAGAAATGGGAGATGGGGCGTTACGCCAAGCTGCGTAATTTCAAATACCTCGCGTATCCCTTCTTCCTTGAACGCATGGTTGCCACCGCTGCGCGGGAAACGAAGTTTGATTTAATTTTTTCCCAGCACGCCATCTCCGCCGTCGCCGCTGGGAAATTGAAAAAGAAACTCGGCGTGCCGGTGGTGATGAATTTCCCCGACCTGCTCACCGGTTTCATGGAGACGTGGCCGAGCTACGTCGCGCCCAAGCCGCTGGTTCACGCGCTGATGCGCTACGAGATTTCGCTGCCCGTGCGCTACGGCGTGGACGGCGTGTGCGCGATCTCGGATGAATTCGCCGCCCGCCTCGCCGCGCGCG
>JAYVQV010000527.1:0-3974 GCA_043776855.1 Limisphaerales bacterium
GGCGATGACTGGCACGGCGGTAATCTAGCGGTTCAAGGTTGGAAGTTGAAAGTTGAAAGTTTTTCTCACGCGAAGGTCGCGAAGGTCGCAAAGAAGCAACAAGCCGTATTGCTTTAGAAATTCTTTGCGAACTTTGCGTCCTTGGCGTGAGGCATCTTGGCTGGCAAACTCTGCGCATGGCAAAAATAAAAGTCGCCGTCATTGGCACCGGCTCACTCGGCCAGCATCACGCCCGCATCTACTCGGAACTTCACGCCGCCGGCCTTGTTGAATTCACCGGCATCTACGACGCCAACACCGCCAGCGCCAAGGCGGTTGCCGACAAGCACAAGCTGCACGTCTTCGCCTCGCTGGATGAAGCCGCCGCCGCCAGCGACGCGCTGAACATCGTCGCGCCCACGATTTATCATTTTGAGATCGCGAAAAAATTGATGGAGCAGGGGAAGCACGTCCTCGTCGAGAAACCCATCACGGATAATTCCGTGCATGCCGGCGAACTCATCGCGCTCGCGCAGAAAAAAAATCTCGTGCTGCAAGTCGGCCACGTCGAGCGGTTCAATCCGGTTTTCAAATATGTTTCCAGCATCGCGAACGACCCGCGTTACATTGAGTGCCAGCGTCTCTCGCCGTTTCCGGCGCGCTCGACGGACATC
Organism: Limisphaerales bacterium; assembly: GCA_043776855.1. Lineage (GTDB taxonomy): Bacteria > Verrucomicrobiota > Verrucomicrobiia > Limisphaerales > UBA11358 > UBA11358. The sequence goes on from JAYVQV010000527.1 coordinate 654, forward strand.
GGCGTGGTGCTCGACCTGATGATCCACGACCTCGACCTCGTGCTCGCGCTCGTGAAGTCCCCCGTGACCAGCGTGGATGCCACGGGTTTTTCCGTGTTGAGCCAGAGCGAAGACGTCGCCTACGCGCACCTTAAATTTGCCAACGGTTGCATCGCCAACATCACCGCCAGCCGCGTGAGCGCCGACCGCACGCGGAAAATCCGCGTCTACAACGGCCCGTCCAATCCCTGCTACCTCTCCGCCGATTTCCGTTTGCAGGAAGGCCACATCAGCCGCCTCGCCGAATCGGCTTCCGCCGTGGCACCGGGGGCAAGCATCGTGAGTGAGTTTGCGAATAAAAAAATCCTGCGCGAGGTCGCCCCGATTGAGAAGGCCGAGCCGCTGAAATTGGAATTGCAAAGTTTCGTGGAAAGCGTGCGCGATAAAAAAACTCCCGTCGTCACCGGCGAAGCCGCGAAGGCGGCGCTGGATCTGGCGTTTGAAATCACGCGGCAAGTGCGGAAATAATTTTTTTGCGATGAGCAAATTTTTATTTTGACCGACCGGCGCGGCGGGTTAGAGTGGCGCAGAAATTTTTATTTATGAGCACCGTGCAAGACATTGAGGTGGCGATTGAAAAACTGGATGACAGTTCGCTGGGTCAGTTGTCCACTTGGTTCGAGGATTATGTGGCGGAAAAATGGGAGAACCGTTTTGCCGCCGACGCGCTGGCGGGCAGGCTGGACAAGCTCGGTCAGGCGGCTGATCGCGCATTTGAGCAGGGCAAGTGCCGTCCGCTATGAACCACTTCACCACGCCGGAATTTTGGGGACGCTTCAACCGTCTGCCCGAAGAAATCCAGCGGCTCGCAAAAAAAGATTTTGAACTGCTCAAGCAAAACCCCCGGCATCCTTCCTTGCGGCTGAAAAAGGCCGGTGTCTTTTGGACGGCGCGGGTGGGAATTCATTACCGCGCCGTGGCCAAAGAACGCGCGGAAGGCTTGAACTGGTTTTGGATCGGTCATCATTCAGAATATGACCGGCTGATTGCGTGAACTTCAACGGTTTTTCTTTTCGTGTCTTTCGTGTCTTTCGCGGTTAAATTTTTCCTTCAATGATTGAGTATCAAAATTTACTGCGGCACGTTTTGGAAAAAGGGAAGTTTAAGGCTGACCGCACTGGCACGGGAACCTATTCCGTCTTTGGCGCGCAGGCGCGGTTTGATTTGCGCGGCGGTTTTCCCTGCCTCACCACCAAGAAGCTCCACCTCAAATCCATCATCTACGAACTGCTCTGGTTCCTGCGCGGCGAGACGAACGTGCGCTGGCTGCAAGAGCGTGGCGTGTCCATCTGGAACGAATGGGCGAACAAAGAAACCGGCGACCTTGGCCGCGTCTATGGCGCGCAATGGTGTGATTGGAAAACGGCGGATGGCCGGAGCATCAACCAGATTGACGGCGTCATCGCGCAGATCAAAAAGAATCCCGATTCGCGTCGGCTCATCGTCAGCGCGTGGAATCCCGGCGAGATTGAGACGATGGCGTTGCCGCCGTGCCACACGATGTTTCAATTCTTCGTGCAGGACGGCGAGTTGAGCTGCCAGCTTTACCAGCGCAGCGCGGATTTGTTTCTCGGCGTGCCATTCAACATCGCCAGCTACGCGTTGCTCACGCGCATGGTCGCGCAGGTGTGCGATCTGAAGCCGGGCGATTTTGTCCACACGTTCGGCGACCTGCATCTTTACGCGAATCATCTGGAGCAAGCGAAGCTGCAACTCGCGCGCGAGCCGCGTCCGCTGCCGCAGATGAAATTGAATCCGGCGGTGAAGAACATCCATGATTTTCAGTTCGAGGATTTCACGCTGGAAGGTTACGACCCGCATCCGGGCATCAAGGCGCCGATTGCGGTGTGAAAGAAAGTTATTATGAATTTTCGAGAACCACTCGTTCAGACTACAGGGCGCATCACACTCACAAAAACTCAAGCCAAGCTGCCTGAAATTCAGCAGTTCATTGAGTTACTTGTGCAGATTGCCGCTGACGGTGTGGTTTCATACGAAGAGCTTCAGACACTTACCGAGTGGTTAAACACACACAAGGAGTGTGATGTTTCTGCGGTAAAATATCTTTTTCAATTACTCCTTCGAGTTTGTGAAGATGGGAAAATCACAGACGACGAAACTTTTGAAATCCAACTTGGAATAGAACGCATCCTTCCTAAGGAGTATCGAATTCAAATCACGGAAAAGCGAAAATCTGTTTATTACAACCAGCCCGCATCGGACAGTCAGCTTGAGTTAATCCAAAAGATGACTGGCAGCAGGCCGTTAGGACTAACGCGCAGCCAAGCGTCCGAAACACTTGATTCACTTTTTAACAACTATTCAAACTCAACAGCTACGCCTCGGCAAATTATGTTTCTACGATTTTGGAACAGGGTGGATTTAATAAGCCGAACACGCCAAGAAATTAGTGAATGGATGAGCAGCTTCATCAATGAAGATCAAACCCATTGGGCTGTTTGGCAGCTATTCAAAGACGACGTAGATGACGATGGTTCGCAGCGCGATCCCTCATTTGTTCCAATTGGAGCTTGTGAAAAATATCTAAAAACCTTTCGGAGAACTATTGAGTGAAACATTTCAAAGCCATGACGAATCGCGATTTTGTCTTGCAAGCTGTGAGGCGAATGCCAGCGAACGCCTCATTCCAAACTATTTTGCGCGAACTGGACGAATTGCTATTGGGTGAATCAGTGGAGCGAGCGTTGAAACAAAACCGGGCTGGCAGAGGAATGCCTGCCGAGGAAGTGTCAAAGCTTCTGAACAAATGGATTCGTGAAGTAAAGCAGGCGAAGCGCACTTGCAAATGAAACATTTCAAAGCCATCGCGGCGATGTCGCTGAACCGGGTGATCGGTGCGGGGAATCAAATCCCATGGCATCTGCCGGAGGATTTCAAGTGGTTCAAGCAGGTGACGATGGGCAACGTGGTCGTGATGGGGCGCAAGACTTTTGAGAGCTTGGGCAAGCCGTTGCCGAACCGGCAGAATCTCATCCTCACGCGTCATCCGCAGAGCCTCATCAAGAAGCATCCGGAAATTTTCGGCCAGTATCACGAGTGGCGCGGCGGTCAGCATTTGAAACGTGCGTATCAATTTCGGTTCTCGAAGTTGAGCGAAAAGGTGGAGACGGAGATGTTCATCTTCAAGACGCTGGACAAGCTCGACCCGAAGGAATTTCCGACGGACATTTTCATCTGTGGCGGCGCGCAGATTTATGAGCAGGCGTTGCCGCGCTGCTCGGATTTGTATCTCACGCTGGTGAAGCGCGAGGTGGAAGGCGG
>JAYVQV010000528.1:0-3974 GCA_043776855.1 Limisphaerales bacterium
GCATCATGCGGATGATCAGGTGGAGCTTTTTTTCCTGCGGCTGCTGCGTGGCGCGGGTGGCGAAGGCTTGGCGGGAATGAAATGGCGTTCGCCGTCGCCTGCCGATAAAAAGATTTCGCTCGTCCGTCCGTTGCTGGGCTGCACGAAGACGGAGCTGCTGGCGTTCGCCGGTGAAAACAAAATCCGTTTCCGCGATGACGCGTCAAATTTTTCCGCCGACTTTCTTCGTAACAAAATCCGCAACGAACTCCTGCCGCTGTTGCGTAAAAATTATCAGCCAGCCGTGGACAAAACAATTTTGCGGCTGATGGATATCGTGGGCGCGGAGGCGGAAGTCGTGGCGCAGGCGGCGCGCCGCGCCGCCAAAAGCGCAACTCACAGGCAAGATGCCTGTGCCACTACGGCGGGCTTCGCCCGCCAGCCTGTCGCGGTGCAACGGCGCATTCTTCGTGACGGGCTTGCGGCTTCCGGCGTGGCGGCGGATTTTGAACTGGTCGAGCAGTTGCGCGCGACGCCGGTGAAATTTGTCAGCGTCGGCTCCGGCGTGGCGGTGGCGCGCAACGAGGTGGGCGCGATTCAATTGCGGCGCGCGGTGGCGGATGAGTTTAATCCGGCGGAGTTGAAATTAAAATTGCCGGGCGGGGTGGGGCGGGCGGAGCTTGGTGACAGAAAATTTTATTGGCGGATTCAGGCGCAGAAAAAACTCCAGCCGTTTGAAAAGAAACTCACAGGCAAGATGCCTGTGCCACTACAGGAATTTTTTGACGCCGATAAGGTTGGCGGCGAAATTGTTCTTCGCCATTGGCGCGCGGGCGACCGGTTTCAGCCTATCGGCTTGAAGTCGGCGGCGAAGTTGCAGGACTTATTTGTGAACGCCAAAATTTCGGCGGCGCGCCGACGGGAACTGGTTTTGGCGACGACGTTAGCGGGCGAGATTTTCTGGGTGGAAGGTTTGCGGATTGGGGAGCGATTCAAGCTGACGCCGGAGACGCGGCGGCGCTTGGTTTGGTGTTGGCGGTAGCGTTGGTGAACACTTGGCTGCCGAACCGACAAACGCAGAGACGCAGAGGAGCGCAGAGTTTTTACGTTTGGATTGATGGATTGAGATTTAGATCTGCTTCTTTTTTTCTCGGCGTGTCTTTGCGTTCTCTGCGTCTCTGCGTTTATTCTTCGGCTAAAAGGTTGTGCTCCCGACCAAAATTCCCCGGTTAATTGCCTTTACAGCCGCCGGGGGAATTATTATTTTCTGGCCTCATTTATTTATGGAAGCGAAGACAAAAACGATTGAATCATTTAAGCTGCACGCGAAAGACACCGGTTCTGCCGACGTGCAAGTGGCGCTGCTCACCGAGCGCATTAACCATTTGACGGAACATCTCCAGACCAACAAGAAAGATCACAGCTCACGCCGTGGCCTCCTGTTGATGGTCGGCCAGCGCCGCCGTCTGCTCGATTACCTGGCCGGCACCGACGTGAGCCGTTACCAAACGGTCACGAAGAAGCTCAAGCTGCGTAAGTAGTAAACAATTTGAAAAGCGTGCCAGATTCTTCGGCGCGCTTTTCTTCTTTGGATTTTTAACGCCCGCGCGAGCGGAGAAAATCCTTCAACCAAAAAAACGTCGCGTAAAAAAATCCGCCTTCGGGAAATTTCATTCAGCTCCGAGAATTTTTTCGGGGTTCACTGAAGTTCCTCTGGGGGCGGTGAAAGAAAGTTTAGTTATGTCACATAAAATTACCGCCGCGATTGGCGATAAATCCCTCACCATTGAATCCGGCAAACTCGCCAAGCAGGCGGACGGTTCGGTAACTGTTCAGATGGGCGAAACCATCGTTCTCGTCGCCGCTGTCGCTGCGACGAAGGCCAAGGACGGCCAGGATTTCTTCCCGCTCACCGTTGATTACCGCGAAAAAGCGGCGGCGGCTGGCAAATTCCCCGGCGGCTACTTCAAACGCGAAGGCCGTCCGACGGAAAAGGAAATTCTCACCTGCCGCCTCACCGACCGCCCGATCCGCCCGCTGTTTCCGAAGGGCTGGTATAACGAAGTGCAGGTCCAGACCGTGCTCTTGAGCGCGGATGGCGAGAACGATCCCGATATTTTGAGCATCGTCGGCGCGAGCGCGGCGTTGATGGTTTCCGACATTCCGTGGGCCGGCCCGCTGGGTGCCGCGCGCATCGGTCGCGTTGGTGGCAAGTTCATCGCCAATCCTACGCACGCCGAACAGGCGGACAGCGACCTCGACCTCGTCTATGTCGGCAACGAAAAAGACATCGTCATGTATGAAGGCGCGGCGAACGAAATCTCCGAAGCCGATTTCAACGCGGCGTTGGTGTTCGCGCAGGAAGCCATCCAGCCAATGATTCAGGCGCAGAAGGAACTCGTCGCGAAACTTGGCAAGAAGAAACGCGAAATCACTTTGAAGATTGTCCCCGACGAAATCCTCGCCGATGCGAAGGCGCTCGCTGGCGACCGTTTCGTTCCCGCGCTGCTGCTGCCCGGCAAGCTCAACCGCGAAGGTGCGTGCAACGCCATCAAGAACGAAGTCGGCGCGAAGCTCGTCGAAAAATACGGCGCGGAGAAAGTCACGCCGTTCGTCATCAACGACGCCTTCTATTACATCCAGAAAGAAGCCGTCCGCAAATTGATCCTCGAAAGCGGCAAGCGCCTGGATGGCCGCGCGTTTGACGTGGTTCGTCCGATCTCCAGCGAAGTCGGCGTGCTGCCGCGCGCGCACGGTTCCGCGATTTTCGCGCGTGGCGAAACGCAGGCCGTTTCGCTCGTCACGCTCGGCACGGGCGACGACACGCAGGAATTTGATTCCTACACTGGTGGTCGCACGGAAAAGAAATTCCTGTTGCACTACAACTTCCCGAATTTCTCCGTCGGCGAAACCGGACGCATCAGCGGCCCCGGCCGCCGCGAAATCGGCCACGGTGCGCTCGCGGAACGTTCCATCGAGCCGATGATCCCGAAAGATTATCCCTACGCCGTGCGCGTTGTCAGCGAGATCATGGAATCAAATGGTTCCACCTCGATGGCCTCCGTCTGCGGCGGCACGCTCGCGTTGCTGGATGCCGGTGTTCCGTTGACCCGCCCTGTGGCCGGCATCAGCGTCGGCATCTGCACCGAATACAGCGGCGAAACGATTTCCAAATACAAACTCCTCACCGACATCATCGGCTGGGAAGATGCGTATTGCGACATGGATTGCAAAATCGCTGGCACGGAAAAAGGTATCACCGGCTTCCAACTCGATTTGAAGCTCAAGGGCATTCCCTTCGCGCTGATGACCGAGACCGTTGAAAAAGCCCGCATCGCCCGCCTGCACATCCTCGCCGAAATGGCGAAGACCATTTCGACCGCGCGCACCGAGTTGAGCAAATACGCCCCGCGCATCGTCGTCTTGAAAATCAACCCGGAAAAAATCGGCGCGCTCATCGGACCCGGCGGCAAGAACATCAAGCGCCTCGTCGAAGAATCCGGCTGCGAGATTGACATCGAGGACGACGGCACGGTCAACGTGTTCTCCGTTTCGGCGGAAGGCATGAAGATCGCCGTGGACGCCATCACCGGCATGAGCGCCGAGGCCGAGATTGGCAAGATTTACAAAGGCCGCGTCGTCACCGTGAAAGAATTCGGCGCGTTCGTCGAATTCCTCCCCGGCAAGGACGGCTTGGTGCACATCAGCGAGCTGGCCAACTTCCGCGTGAAGAACACCACGGACATCGTCAAGGAAGGCGACGAGATCACCGTCAAGTGCCTCGGCGTGGACGAAAAAGGCCGCGTCCGCCTCTCGCGCAAAGCCGCGATGGAAGACCGCGACAAAGAAGAAGCCGGCGACGCTGGCGTCCGCGAAGGCGCACGCGAAGTGGTCAGACCCGCGTAACCCGCTAACAATTCAAAAGCGCGGATGGCGAAAGCCGTCCGCGCTTTTTGTTTAATAAAATTAACTGTTCTTTTTTGCCGAGGCTGAAA
>JAYVQV010000529.1:0-3962 GCA_043776855.1 Limisphaerales bacterium
GTCCGCACTTGCGGCAGCTTTCAATTTTTCTGCGCGCTCACCAGCATCCACGTTTTTTCCGCCGGGCTGGAAGCCCGGCTCTACGGCAGGCAGGATGCCTGCCGCTACACCGCCACGGAACGCGCTCGTGATGGGCTGCGCGGTGAAATTAGTTGCGGGCGAGTCGAGTTGCGGCAGCGAGAACGTCCACGTCGCGCCGTTGTCCGCAGAAGTGGCCTGACGGAACGGAATCGCGTCGGAGATGTCGCGTCCGCCGCCGAAGAAACGGATTTTGCCGTTGTCATTCCAGAGCAGGCCGGACTGGTCATTGAAATTTTCCGTCTTGAAAAAGAGTTCTGGCAAATCCCAATCCTCGGAGCCGTAACGAAGGCGTGCCTGAACAAACGAAGTCGAGATGTCCGCTTCAGCTTTGCCGGGCGGCGTGCTGAAATAAATCGCGAGCGCGTCGCCGTTCGGGAGGATTTCAAAACCGGGCGAGTGGTTGTGCGTGAAGACCAGCGGGTCAACACCGGCGAGCGCAGCGGTTTCATTTGTCGCGTTCGACGGCGGAATCGGCATCGCAAAACGCACTGTGAAATAAGGTGTCTTCGCATCCGGCCCGAACCGCGCAGCTTCCGTGCCTTGCTTCACGGCGGATTGCGCGAATGGAATCGCGCCGGCATTTTCCAGGGCGAGTTGAAAATGATTCGTCGCGTCCACCGCCGAAATTTCCCGACCTAGGACAAAGCCAGCCGCACGGATGCGGAGGGTTTGATTGGTTGCCGCGCGCACCGTTGGCGCGAAAGCCGTCGCGAGGGCCAGCGTCGCGAAGACGAGGAGCCGCGTCAGCCGGATGTTGGCGGGGTGTGAGGACATCAGTTGATTACGAGGCAACACAATACTTCATTTGGATGATTCCTGTCATGTTGGAAACGCCAAACCATTTGAGGAATATGCCAAAGAGTTTGCCGGCGTCAAAAACCGCTTGCTTCTGCCGTTTCCGGCGCAATTCTCTTGGAAACAAATTTCCCAATCATGAACCACCTCAAACTAAAAGCACCCGTGCTCGGCGTCATCTACGGCAACCGCGATTTCTTTCCCGATCAGCTTGTCACCGAGGCGCGGGCGGACATCGCCAAACTGTTCGCCAAATTCGGCATCAAGGCCATCCAGCTTGGCGAGGGCGATTCCAAGCTCGGCGGCGTGGAGACACACAACGACGCGCGGAAGTGCGCGGAACTTTTCCGCAAACACGCAGGTGAAATTGATGGCGTGCTCGTCTGTCTGCCGAACTTTGGCGATGAAAAAGGCGTGGCGGATACTTTGAAGCTGGCGAAGCTCAACGTGCCGGTGTTGATCCAAGGTTATCCCGACGATTTGAAACAGCTTTCGCCGGCGCGCCGGCGTGATGCCTTCTGCGGAAAAATTTCTGTGAGCAACAATCTGGTTCAAGCGGGAATCAAATTTTCGCTGACGAGCAAACACGTTTCGCATCCGACTTCCGCGAGCTTTGAAGTGGACTTGCAAAAATTTCTCGGCGTCTGCCGCGTGGTGAATGGCGTGCGCGGCGTGCGCCTTGGCGCAGTGGGTGCGCGTCCGGGAGCTTTCAACACGGTTCGTTATTCGGAAAAAATTCTCGAACGTCACGGCATCAGCGTCACGACGGTTGACCTCTCCGAAATTCTCGGCAAAGCCACCAAGCTCGACGCGCAAGCTGCCGCCGTGAAAGCCAAGCTCGCGGAAATCACCGGCTACGCGCCCGCGCCCGGTGTGCCACAAGAAAAGCTCGTGCAGATGGCGAAGATGGGCGTCGTGCTCACGGATTGGATGGACGCGAATCATCTTGATGCGACCGCGATCCAGTGCTGGACGAGCGTGCAGGAAAATTACGGCTGCAACGTCTGCACGTTGATGAGCATGATGAGCGAAAAATTTCTGCCGAGCGCGTGCGAAGTGGATGTCACCGGTGTGCTCACGATGTATGCGATGCAACTCGCTGGCGGCACGCCCGCCGCGCTCGTGGACTGGAATAATAATTACGCGGACGACGACGACAAATGCGTCCTCTTCCATTGCGGCAACTGGGCGAAATCATTTTTACCCGACATCAAAATTTCCACCGCGCCGATTCTCGGCAGCATTCTCGGCGTGGAAAACACCTACGGCGCGCTCGATGGGCGCACGCCTGCCGGGCCGTTGACCTATGGCCGCATCACCACCGCCGATGCCGAGGGCAAAATCCGTTGCTATGTCGGCGAAGGCGAACTCACGAACGACAAGCTCGACACCTTCGGCAACCGCGCCGTGGCCAAAGTGCCGAACTTGCAAAAAGTTTTGCGCCACGTCTGCGAAAAAGGTTTTGAGCATCACGTTGTCATGACGCAATCGCACTCGGCGGATATTTTGGCGGAAGCGTTTGGGAATTATTTTGGGTGGGAAGTGCAGAAGCATGGGTGAAATCAAAATGACGAATCAGCAACAGCCAGACGGCTTCCAAAAACCCTAATGCGTTGTCCATGCCGCGAGGATAAGTCCCAGACACTGAAATCAGGATTTAACCGGCGGTCTTGCACCCGCCGATTGCCGCGCTATTCTCAAAGCAAATGAAAACTGAAACCCGCCGCTTGCTGAAAGGTCTGATTGAAAAATACGACCACGTTATGCAAGTCATGGAACATGACGCGGCGAAATCCATGAAGGAGGATGGCCGGGCTTACGGCGGATTTGTGCGCGCGGCCAAGGGCAAGATTCAGGAATTCATCAGCGACGAACTAATTCACATTGCATGGGATGTCGAACTGGGAAAAGACAAAAACCGGCTCGCCATCAATTCGGATAAAATCCGCATCCCCATAAAACTGGAATACGTTCGAGCCATCCGCGACCGCGAAATCAAGGACTACATCTTGTCCAACATCCAGCGCTACTATTACGGCCTGTCTGTGGACAAGCACGTTTTCATTGATGGCAAAATGATTTTGGGCATCGAGTGCAAAGCCTACACGGAAAATGCGATGATTAAACGGATTCTCGTGGACTTTCACCTGCTGAAAACCAAAGTCCCGAATCTGCGCTGCTATTTGTTCCAGTTGGAAAGCCAGCTCGGCGGCGATTATTCAGTTCAAATTAAAAAGCCAAAAGGAAGCACACAGACACACTCCATCATGTCATATTTTGGCGACGTGGATTTGCGGATTGTCACGCTTTTGTCGGGCGACCGAAAAGTTGACCAGCCAATCAACAAGGCTAAATTTTTCAAGCCGCTGACGGTTGAACGGCTCGAAGTTGCCGTTAATTCCATCATCGAAGGATTTCGCGAATGCAAAGCAGCATGAACATCATTGACCTTTTTTCCGGCTGCGGCGGAATGAGCCTTGGCTTTGAAATGGCCGGCCTGCCAACGGTTGTTGCCAACGAGATTGACGAATGGGCTGGCGACACGTTTGAAAAAAATCATCCGAATACAAAACTCCATCGAGGGGACATCCGTGACATCAAAGATTGGAACGCTTTAGTCCCCGCAAAAATTCGGGGCAAGATTGATGGAGTCATCGGCGGCCCGCCGTGTCAGGGATTTTCGTTGAGCGGCAATCGGGACGCGCACGATCCGCGCAACAGTTTGTTCATGGAATTTCTGCGCTGCGTGAAACACTTCCGCCCCAAATTTTTCGTCATGGAAAATGTGAAGGGGCTGCTTTCGATGAAGACGGCTGACCGCAGTTCGGTAATTGAAATCATTCTCGATGAGTTTTCCAAGGCGGGATACAAAACCTCGTATTCAATTCTCAATTCAGCGTGGTTTGGTGCGCCGCAATTAAGAGAACGTGTTTTCATTATCGGCGTCGCCGAAAAATTTCCCTTCAACGAATCGCTGCTCTTTCCCCAGCAGGAAATTCAATCGGATGATTATGTCACGGTGGACATGGCGGTTTCGGATTTGCCGCCGATTGAATCAGGCGAGGGCGAGGAACGTCAGGAATATC
>JAYVQV010000530.1:0-3955 GCA_043776855.1 Limisphaerales bacterium
CACTGTGTCCAAAGGACGATTGGACGGGCTGGCAGTGGTCAGGCTGCCCAAAGTATCAACCGTCACTTCACCATCGCTCGGAGCGGTGAACTTGAACCAGACCGGGCGGAGCTGGACATTTCCGCCAATGGCGAGACTGCCCGAAGGCACGGCCGAACTGTTGTCAACATTCGTAACACCCCACGCCCCGCCAATGAGGTAAGGCGCCGCAAAGGAGCCATCCGCCGCCGAAACTTTGACAGTTGCCAAGGCAAACGCCGCCAGCAGCAGCATCACTCTTGCGGCACGCAGACAGGACACAAAGAATCTACCGGCCCGGGTCTGATACAGTTTAATTTCAATCGTTTTCACAACATTTTTTCCATTGGGTCCCAGCGGACAGCGTCGCACCCGGACAACTTTTTCTAAAACTTTTCAATACGGATACGTCAGCCACGGCTGCACCATCACGCGGTAAAAGTGCGGCGTGTTGGTGATCACGTCAAACACCCACACGTTCGTGCGGAGGTCGTTGATCGGCGGGTTCGTGGGCAAAACCAGCGGCGACGGGAAAAAATTGGAATGCGGGTAATTGGTCACCCCCACGTTGTTGCCGTAATAAAATTTACCGAAGTTGGTGAACGGCTGCCACGGATCAAGCAGGTTCGTCGAGTAGAAAATATAGTTCGTGCCGTTCGGAATCGTCTGCCATTCCAGACGCACACCTTTGGGCGTGGAGTTGGTCTTGGCGATGGTGAAGTTCAGCAAGGCCGTCACGAAAAACGGCGTGGCGTCAACGGAATTCACGATGCCATCGCCGTCGGAATCAATGCTGGAGCTTTGCGCCAGCGCGGCATTGACGGTATTGGTCACGCCCGGCGGATAGACCAGATTGGTGCTGCTGAAATAGCCCGCATACGTCGGAATCCAGCGCAGATGGTCGCCGTTCTTGTGGTTGAGTTTTTCCGCCACGGACACGCCGTTGATCATCGCCTGCGCGTAGTAAATCACCAGGTTGGAGACGGCCACGTTGCTCACCTTGTTGGTGCAGAAGACCAATGACTTCACGTTGTAATCCGCATCCACATTCGTCGCATATTCTTGCAGCACCAGATTATCAACGTAGATGGCGTTGGTGGGAACCAGGCCGTTGCCGGCAAAATAAAATTGCGTGTGCGGGTTCGCGCCCTTGGCATCGCACATTAACTGACCGATGGCGACGTTGTTGCTGAACCCGGCGTTGACCGCGCCGCGATCCTGACCGGACCAAGTGTTGTTGATCAGCGTCCCGGCGGTGGCAATGTTGGAGATGGTGGTGCCGAGCAAATCGCCAGCCACCGGCTTGATGGGCAGGAAAATTCCACTCGCAATGCCCGCCCCGCCATTGGCCGAGCCGAGCGACCAGAAGTTGCTCGTCGCGCCGTAATCGGTCAGCAAATTCGTCGCCACCAGATTGAAGGACTTACCGATGAGGATAAGCGAATTGGTCGCTTCAAAAGTCCCCGACACGTTAGTGAATGAACCAGCGGCGATGACGGTTCCGTTCGTCATCTTGGTCGCCTGCGAACGGATGGAGAAGGAGCCGCCGCCCGCCGAGAAGTAGCCGCTGTTCTCAAAATCGTTCGCGTAAATGAACACGCCGTTGCCGTGGCTGATGAAACCGGAATTCAGAAGGGTGTAATATGGCGACGTAATCCCGCCATAGTTCGCCAGATTCTGGCTGACGATGGCACCGTTGTTGGTCAGCACCCGCAAACGCGGAACGCAGTTGGACCAAAACAGGCTGGAGGAATTCAGCAAAATCTGGCCGCGCTGATTGGCTGCACCCGTGCCGACATTGTTGGTGGTGATAGTCAGGTTGGTGCAGTTCAAGGACAGGGTGCGAATGATGTTCAACACGTCGCTGATGACCAGGTTGTTTGAAGAATACAGCACGCAGTCCTGAACCACCGATGCGTTGGTTGGGTTCAGGTCGGCATTGACCAGCAACACCCTGAAATCATAGCTGTTGACCGCGTCCGAAGCGAACCAGCGGGTGTTCCAAGCCTGCACATTACCCGACCATGTAGGCACTTCACCAGCGAGCACATTGGAGATTACCAGATTGCTGTTCGTCGCCCCCAGATACATGTCCATGTAAGGCGAAAGGATTTGCGAGTCACCTGCGTTGCTGAACTGGTTCGTGGAACGCAGCAGCAGATAGTTCATGCCGGTGAGCGTGGAGAGCGCAAGGTTCAGGCTGTTGGTGGCGATAATTTCGATGCGACCCGGCAAGTTGGTGATGGCAGAGTTCTGCACCTGATTCGTGTCAATGCTCGTGCGGATGAACTGGGCGTTGACATAGGAAAAGATGTTGTTGCTGGCCGGCGTGAACGGAATTGCCAGCGGGAAATTCGGAAAGCTCGCGACCGTGGGCGCGTTGGAAAAAAGCTGCTGCGTCTGGGTGGCGGTGAAGGTGTAATTGATCGGCAGGTTGTTGGCCGGTTGCGGCACTTGAAACACATTGGTCGAAGCTCCTAACACATAGTCGTCAGAAAGGTAAAGATAGTTGGTTGCGTTCTGACCGTTCAAAATATTGTAATAGGGCGCAAACCATTCCACATGAGCCCGGCCTATGCCCACCACATTGTTTGAGTCGAAATAAACATTATACGCGACGTTGGTGTTGATGTTTTGAATGAACATCATCCGCACGGTAAGGTTCGTTCCGGTAAGATCAGAAGGACGCACATTGAAGTAAGCCCGGGAATTTGTCAGCGTCAAAAAGAACGGCTGGGCATTCAGAAAAGCCGACTGCGCACTGGTGGGGGTCAAGTCAAACGCGGGGAGCCAGTCGCCATAATTGGTTCCTAAAATTGGATTGGCATTAAACCCGGTTGTATTGGTCAGTTGGATTGTCCCACGCGTAAAATCCATGTTCCGCCCGGAGAAGCGCCCCAGCCCGTTCGGCCCGATGGTGATGGTGCCGGAATTAAAAATGTTCGTGGCATAGACGTAGATGCCGAACAAACCGCTGGCCAATAAATTATTATTCGGAGAAATGCCGCAGTTGATGTTGCCTTCGTTGTAAAAACTGTCGGCCATCAAATGCTGCGCGCCAATCAGCTTGTCAAAGCGGAAACCGGTGTTGCACTGCATCAAGTTGTAGTTGTAAAAATTGCGGACGTAGGACCAGTTTTGGTAAAGCCCGCTCAACCAGCCACTGGCGGTCACGTTCGTGAACTCGATGTCGAACGTGCCGCTGTAGTCGTTGATGAAGTTGGTGGCATTGATGGCCGGCGCCCCGGAGCCGGAAAGGTAGAACGCCGTGTTGATGTAGTTTTCGTCAACCGCCAGTGCCTCACGGCTCATCAGGCCGGCCAGCAAAATGGCCAGCAGCCACTTGCCGTAGCTTTTGCGTCGTTGCAGCGGACGTAGTGTTTCTTCCATAACTTCAGTGAATGGTAATCGTGTAATTCAGGTTGACCGTCCGGTTGACGGAATCAGTCACCTGCAAATTAAAGTTGAACACGCCCGCCGCCGTCGGCGTGCCAATGAGCTTGGCCGTGTTGTTGGCGTTGGTGGCGTTGAAACTCATGCCCGGAACCAGCGCGGAAAAGTTCGGCGCCGTCCAGACATACGGCGGCTGTCCGCCCGTGGCCGTGAACGGCACGGATTGAGAATACACCGCGCCATTCGTCCCGTCTTCGCTAATCGGCGGCGTGACTTGAATGTAAATTTGGTTCACGAGATTTTGCAGGCTCGTTCCGTTCGGATACAACACCGGGTCGTTCGTAGAACCGTCGAACGAAGCCCATTGCCACACCGCCGCCGCGTTGGTGTAGCCCATAAAGCTGGGGGACACATTGAAATAGGCACGCCCGGCCTTGTTGAAATCAATGGTCGTGGGAGAAAAAACCACGCCCGGCCCGGCCAGACTGTTCAAGACCGTGGTTTGATCAAAACTCAGATTCCGGCTGAAATAAGCATCTACGGG
>JAYVQV010000531.1:0-3951 GCA_043776855.1 Limisphaerales bacterium
CAGCGGGTCGCGCCCGCGCGACCCGCCCGGACGGACGAAAACCAAACACCCTTCGGTTGGCTTTCGTGCGTTCGGGTTCGGCGCGAGGGCGCGCCGAACTACAGCCGGGGCGGCTGTGCTCCCCATTTTTAACGGCATGGTTCCGGCTAAACACCCAGTGCGGAAAATCACCGCCGCCGGTTCGGTTTTGGGTTTTGCAACCAGCGCCAGACTTGCCACGCCACGAGCAACACCAACAGCAGCCACAGCCAGTTCCAGCCTGTCAAATTGCCGCCACGCGGTTGGGCGGCGGGCAGCGGCGTCAGATTCGTTTCGAGCGAATTCGTTTCCACTGCCTTGACGATGGCGGCCGGCGGATTGGTGGCCGACAACCTGGCTGGAGCAGGTAGCTGGCCGGCGGTGGTGGCAACGGCGAGGGGATTCGCGGCCACCACTTTGCCCGGCGGCGGCGTCACGATGAGGTTCACTTTAGGCGGTGTCAGGAGCGGTGTCTCCATTTTTTTCGCCGGAACGTTGGCGGCGTTGGGATTCAAAACTGTCGCCGGACTGGCGGGCGAATTTGGTTTCGGCGCCGGTGGATTGGGCGCAGCCGACGGTGTCGCTCCGGGTGGTTTTGGATGGGGACTGGAATGGCCATCCGCGCCGGGTTTGGCATCCGGCAGCGCGTTGGCCGGCAGGAGACCGGGGCGCGCCCCATCGGTCGGAGCGGGGTTGGTGATGGGCGGATTCGCTGATGGATTAATCGTGGGCGTGACAAAATTTTGCGCCGACGCGAGGCTGCTGCCAGTGACGCCACTGAACTCTTCCACATGATCATCGGCGAACAGCACGTTGCCCTTGAAGCGATGCTGCGTGGCCGTCCAGGCGAGCCGCCCGCCCACCGCCCCGCGCAGCAAGGTTTGCGGCGCGACCAGATTGCCGTCGCCCGCGAGCACGGACATGGGCCGGAAATAATCCGCGTCCACGCCGACGAAGAAGCTGAGGTTGGCATTTTGCAGCGTGGCGAAATTGGTCGCCGTCGTCCGCGTATCCGCCGGGCAGATTAAAATTTTCGGCGTTGCCAAAAAATTTCCGAGCGATTGAAAATGTCGGTAGCCGAAATAAAAATTTCCCGTGACGAGGTAGCCGTTCTCCGCAAATTCCTGCGAGCCGCCGTCGCTCGCGGGGACTTGCATGGGAAACTTGCTGTTATGATCGTGCGCGAACATCTGGAAGGCGAGTCCGAGCTGGCGAAGATTGTTTTCGCAAACGATCCGTTGTGCGCGTTTCTTGCCGCCGTTCAACGCCGGCAGCAGCAGCGCCGCGAGAATCGCGATGATGGCAATCACTACGAGCAGTTCAATCAAGGTGAATCCGTCCGCTGAATGTTTCGACTGCGAGGATTGCATACAAATTATTTAGCAAGCCGTGTGCCGCGCGGTTTTCCCTGCAAACTTGGAAAATGAACTCATCGCGATGCGTGAGGCTCACGCTTTTTGCGTGAAATTCGCGCGCGGTCATTTAATCCGGAACCATGCAGTTAAAACAACCAAAAAAAACGCCGAGGCGCAGAGCACGCAGAGGTTCGCGGAGGAAACCACCAAATGATTCCAGACACCAGCGAGTGGGTTGGCTTTGCTACCAAAAATCTCTGCGGCTCTCTGCGTTCTCTGCGCCTCTGCGTTTGTCCGGGGAATTCAAACTGCATGGTTCCGGTTGATTGAGCATCATCACAATTTGGGATTGTGCCCAGTGCTTCCAAAGCGTAAGTTCATCGCGCACCCCCACTCATTATGAAAACATCTGCGATTTGTCCGCGTCCGGCCGCGCTCGCACGCGGCGGCTTCACCTTGATTGAACTGCTCGTAGTCATCGCCATCATCGCGATTCTCGCGGCCATGCTTTTGCCGGCGCTGGCCAAGGCCAAGGCCAAGGCTACTGGCACAGCCTGCTTGAGCAATATGCGCCAAAGCAATCTCGCTTCCATCATGTTCGCCGGGGACAATGGCGATCAGATTTCACCATACCAAGGCGGCGGCGGTTTTTGGGGCGAGGCAAGTGCCACTACTATGAACAATGCCATCAATGGCGCAGGTTCAGTAGCAGCGGCGGAACTTTATGTGCAAAACCAGTTCCGCACCAACAATCCTCTCTTCCAATACGGCCCAAATGCCGCCCTGATCCATTGCCCCGGCGATCTCCGCTATCAGTCCCGCAGCTTGAATAACGGTTGGGCTTACGACAGCTATTCGCGCACGGAAAATTTCAATGGCGAACCGTCCGGCAACTACTGGGGCTGCGGAAATGTTTGCAAAAAATATTCTGATGCCCGGAACCCGTCGCAAACCCTGGTATTTTTAGAAGATGCCGACTGGCGCGGTTGCAATAATGGCACCTACGTCGTGCGCTGGAATCTTGGGCCACCGCAGACTTTCACCTGGGTAGATCCTCCGGCGCAATACCACGTCAATCAAGGAAACATGGCGCTGGCCGACGGTCATGGGGAGCGCCATCGCTGGATTGACGGGCGGGTTATCACTGCCGGTCAAAACGCCGCGCGTGGCCAGAACAGCGCATTTTTTACCGGTCCTACTTCAGGCCCGGACTACGATTATATCCGCGACAATTATCGGTTCCCTGGCTGGCAGTAATAACAGTCGGTTCACGCGTTCGTGCTCAACTTGAACGCCAGCCCCGCCGCCGCTGCGAGCGAAAACAAGTTCACTTTGTGCAGCAGGAATAGAAGGAAGAATGACTTGAACGTATTTTCATCAGCCTGCTTCTCCTCCTTGGTCAAAGACGTTTTGAGATCGTTCTGTTGCTCATACTGCGCCTTCGTCAATTTGCCACTCGCAAGATTTTGCGATTCCGGCAACTGCCGCTCGCGGAAAATTTTTACGTCGTCGTTGGAAATTTCTCCGGGGGTCACCTTCTCGCCATCCGCCACCGCGCGCTTGGCGAGATAGCCGCGAATCTCCACATCAGAGCCAGTCGGCACGGCCTTCACGATTTCCTTCGCCTCGGTCACCGCGCTGACGTAAGCGGACTGCGCCGACTTCAAATCCCTCGCCGTGGTTTCGCTCCACCAGCCGTGCAGCACGATGAATTGCGCGCCCAAAATTCCCACCAGCACAAACACCGCCGTGATGCCGCCAAGTTCCTTGCTCCCCTCGCCCTTGCCGAGAAAATCCGCGAACCAGCCCGCCAGTGCGCCTACGCCCACGGCGATCAGCTTGAAGTGATAGTCCGTGTATTTGAAAATCAAAAGATAAATGAGCGCCCCCACAAACGCGCCAATCAGTCCGCCGAGCAAACCTTTGCTGAAGCTCGCCGATTTTTCCCGCTCCGCCTGCGCCGCCGCCTGCGCCGCGAACGGACGCCGATCCACTGGCGCGGATGGCGATGAAGCCGTTGCTTCCGCCACCGAAGCCGCCACCGGCGCGGGCGCTGGTTCGGCGTGGGCGCGGTTGATACGAAGTCCACCAACCGGCGGAGCAATCGGTGGCGGTGGCGGAGCGGAAATACTTGGCGCAACTGGAGCCGGAGCGGAAGCCACCGGCGCGGGCGGCACGAACATAAATTTCTCCGCCAGCAACGCGTTCGCCGCCGCCGTGCCATCGGCCTGACACACCGGGCAATTCACGGTGAACGGCATCCGCCCGCCGACCGGCTCAACCTCGAATTTGAATTTCTGCCCGCACGCGCAAACGACTTTGAGTTCCATAAAAAAGTTTTCCGAAGTTCAGTTTTGCCCGCGAGCAGCCAGGCAATGAGTTGGCGCGACTCTAACGAAGCCAAACAGATTTGCAACCGCGAACCATGCAAACCACGCGAACAGGGTGCAGCTTGACCTGGTTGTGCTTCGCGCTGGATGCCACTCCCTCTCCTCCTCGGAGGAGGAGCAGCGACAGCGGCTATGGACAGGGGAGAGGAGGCCAATGGTTTGCGACATTAAAATCCCCTCTCCCCAAC
>JAYVQV010000532.1:0-3943 GCA_043776855.1 Limisphaerales bacterium
TGCGCCATCGCGTGGCCATCACCTACGAAGCCGAGGCCGAGGAAAAGACCAGCGAAACGGTCATCCAGAAAATCTTTGATGAACTGCCCGTGCCGTGAGCGAAATTAAGAACAAACATTTATGAAAATTAAAATCCTTTTGGCAATCCCCGCGCTCATTGTTGTTGCCGCTCTCTCTTTTTATGTGGGTTTTCTCAATGGAGAAAAGGTCATGCAGCGGCGCGATTCGGAGATCAAGATAAGAACAATGACCAGATTGAATGAAGAGTTCGAGAAAGGTGAAACTGCGGCAATTATCGGGGATATTAGAATGTCCATCATGGTCGCTCTTGATGATTTTGATAAAACCCACAACGTGGATACGGTTTCTCCTGACTTCGCCCCATATCTAGCCGAAGCGAGAATAATTCAAAAGAAAACCGATGAAGACATGAGCGCGTGGTCAACAAAACAAATTAAGAAGATATTGGAAGCGCACGATCCGGCTAAAACAAATCAATAGCGGGAATTTTTTTGGAAACACAGGCCGGTAAAAATAGAATCGTTTTCTTTGTCCGTATGATTCCCCGCGAGATTCTCAAAAAAATCCGGCAGATCGAGATTCGCACGAACCGCATCGTGACCGAAACGCTCGCGGGCGCGTCATTTCAGCCGCCGCCGCAGTTCCGCCGGATTCCGCGCGCCATCGAAAACAGACACGATACCGATGTGGTCAGGTTGGACGTAAAAGTAGATGCTGTAACGATGAAACCTCTCCAGCAATCTCGCCTTGCGGGCTTCCCGGCTGGCAAAACAGAAACGCTCCGGGTTTTTCAGAATTTTCTCAATAACGTGATCAACTTCTGCCTCAAATTCATCACCCAGCCCCAGCCGCTGTTCATCATACCAAAGAATCGCCTCATCATATTCAAGACGGGCGGCGGACAAGAAAATGACTTTGCGCCTCATGCGGCACGGCGGGCTTTCAACCGTTCTCTGGCTTCGGCGCGCACTTGCTCCCAAGGAATTCCGCGTTCGGGATGCCGCCGCAGTTCTTCCGCGCGACGGTCAAACTCTGCGAGTTGTTCCGGCGTCGGTTCATCATTGAATTCGCCGAATTCCAAATCAATTTCTTCGACGAGTTCGCGGCGTTCCGGTTCAGGCATCCGGCGCAATTCTTCGAGAATTTCAGTCGCACTCATGGCGGCAATTTACTCTTTTGATTTATTCGCGCAAGCCGGAGTTTGCTTCGTTTTGAAATCGGCAATCGGCAATTGGCAATCAGCAATTTTCCCATGATCCCCCGCGAGATTCTCAAAAAAATCCGGCAGATCGAGCTGCGCACGAACCGTATCGTGACCGCGCCGGCGGTGGCGCCCGTTCGTTTGTGAATCCCAACGGGATTCCGTCTCCAAGCCCAGGGTAGCGCGTGCCTCGCAACCCTGGGCTGAATGATTGAATCCCGTTGGGATTCGCTCCAATATGGCGGCGATGAATCCCGTCCCGATTCAACAAAAGGCTCTGAAATGGAAAAAAAATTGTCCCCCCAACAACGTGAAGCGCTGCTCCAAGCGTTGAAAGCCCGCTTTGAGAAAAACCGGAACCGCCATCAAGGTCTGGAGTGGGTCAAAGTCCAGTCTCGCCTCTGCGGGATGGAAGCGAAGCTGTGGTCGCTCAATGAAATGGAACGCACCGGCGGCGAACCGGATGTGGTGGGCGTAAAGTCGGGCGAATTCATTTTCTTCGATTGTTCCGAGCAGACGCCGTCCGGCCGCGTCAGTCTTTGCTACGACCGCGCGGCGTTGGATGGGCGCAAGGAACACAAACCGAAAAGCAGCGTCATGGACATGGCGGTGGAAATGGGCGTCGAGCTGTTGACGGAAGAAGAATATTTCGCGCTGCAAAAATTCGGCGAGTTCGACACGAAGCGGTCGAGTTGGATTGCAACGCCGCCGGAAATTCGCAAACTCGGCGGCGCGCTTTATGGCGATTGCCGTTACGGTCGCGTCTTCATCGGCCACAACGGTGCGGAATCTTATTACAGCGGACGCGGTTTTCGCGGTTCGCTTAGGATCTAAACCGGAACCATGCCGTAAGAATTTTTTCAACCACACATGGACACGGATAAACACAGATGAAGACGAAAAGCAGAGGCGCAGAGAACGCAGAAGGCCGCAAAGTTTTTTGTTCTCTGCGCTTCTCCGCGTTCTCTGCGCCTCCGCGTTTCGTTCCGGCTAGAGCGTTTCTGTTTTTAATGTAGCGCAGCCCGTCCCGGCTGCGGTTTCAGGGCGTTGCCAGCAGCCTTGTCAACCCTGCCATAAATCCACCCACCCATTCGCAGGCGAGGACGCCTGCGCTACATTTTTTCAAGAACCGCTCTAAACGAGAGAAAATTTCTCGTTCACATCAAAAGCCGGATTGCCGCCAGAATGATGAACACCAGCACCATGGTTTCAAATGCCGATTGATTGATGCGCTTGAGGAGCACCGGCCCCAGCAGCGCGCCGGGAATCATGGGGATGAGCAGAAATAAATCCATCCACAGCGAGCTGGTCGTGATGAGTCCAAGATGAAGGCTGAACGGGACTTTGAAGACGTTGACGAAAAGAAAAAACCACGCGCCGGTTCCCACGAGCGCAAGTTTCGGCAGGCCGATGGCCAGAAAATAAATCGTCATCAGCGAACCGGCGGCGTTCGCCATCATCGTCGCAAATCCCGCCGCGATTCCGGTGAGCGCGATGAACCAGCCGGTGTGCGGCAATCGCGCGGCGAGTTCGCCGGACTGTCGCCGCCGCCAGAGTTGCAGCGCGAGCATGACGAGCAAGATGCCGCCGATGATTCTGCGCGCAGTAGTGTCGTCGAACCGGTTCAACGCAAAACAACCGAGCACGATGCCGAGCACCACCCACGGGAATAGTTTCCAAAGATGCGACCACTCGGCGTGTTTGCGGAAGAACGCCACGCCAAAAAAATCCGCGCACACGAGCAGTGGCAGCAAGGCGCCGGTGGAATCACGCGCCGGCAAGGCGTTGGCAAACAGCGCCACGGCCAGCGCGCCGACCCCGGCGATGCCCGTCTTGGAGAGACCGGTAAAAAATGCGCCGGTTGCCAGCAAAGCCCACTGCCACGGTTCAAGGTTCACGCGGCGGATGTTGCCAAGCGGGGAAGATTTCGTCGCGCATAATCGCGGCGATTCAAACGCTGACTTTGATGACGACCTTGCGGACTTCGGCGGAGCCGTTGTATTCCATGCCGGGCGCGTGACCGTCTTCAGGAAAAAAGATGGTAAATTCACCGGCGCGCAAATGGATGGGCGTCACTTGCGGCGGGGTCGTGTAGAACGCGATGTCTCTCGCCGGGTCATACGGCTCGGTTATTTTCGTGAGCGCGGCCAGCGGCGACCAGAGCAGGGTTTCGCATCCGGCTTGGATGAATTGGATATCAATATATTTCCGGTGCGATTCAAACTTCGCCTCGGCGAGCGGCTTGGTGGCGTAGGTCTGCACGAGGGCAAAGCAATGGTCGCCGTCAAGATCGTGCCGTCCGAGCGGCTGGTCGGTGGGAAGCTGCTGGAGAAATTCAAACGCGGCGGCGAACCGGGGCGAGAGCGCGGTGTAGCGGTGGTATTGCGAGAGCGTATCGGCGATCATAAAGCGTCGTGGCCGCAGGTGACGCACTCCCATTTCGCAGGGAATTCCAAAACTTCAGTCAGCTCGCACATCGGATCGGCTGGTTCACTCATGAAGAAACAGGGTAGCGGTTTTTTGCCCAGGAACTCAACCGCACAATTGCGTTCGGAGCGCGGGTCTGTGACCCGCAGCGGATCCACAATGAATCGGTGGCAAAAAATTTCCAGCGCGCCGACTTAGAGCTTGTCTGAAAATGTAGTGGCAGGCATCTCTGCCTGCCGTAGAGGGCGGCTTCCAGCCGCCCGGAAAAAGGCTGGAATGGTGGAGGTCATCCGA
>JAYVQV010000533.1:0-3932 GCA_043776855.1 Limisphaerales bacterium
CGCGTCGAGCGCGTCCTGCACCCATTCGTTCATGCGATCCATCGGGATGATTTCCTTGTGGCTCATGCCGACGTTGACATCGAACAGCGGCTCCGCGCCGAGGTCTTCCGCGAGCTGGAGATACTCGTGATAGCCGAGGCCGTGCGTGGAAAAATAACCCCAGATGTT
Organism: Limisphaerales bacterium; assembly: GCA_043776855.1. GTDB lineage: Bacteria > Verrucomicrobiota > Verrucomicrobiia > Limisphaerales > UBA11358 > UBA11358. Next base: position 169 of record JAYVQV010000533.1, read on the forward strand.
CCAGAGCGGCTCGCGCACGTCCACGTTGCCGATGGTTTTTTTCCAATGGTTCATGTGCGCGTAATCATCGCCCTCCACCCAGCAGCCACCGGGAAAACGGAGAAATTTCGGATGCAATGCGTCCAGTGATTCCGCGAGGTCCACGCGCAGGCCGTGACCCTTCCAGGTTTTATTCGGCAGCAACGAAACCATGTCGAGGAAGAAAACGCCTTTGCCATCGCCGGAAATTTCCAGCCGCGCCTTCGGGTCACTGCCGCTCGCGGTCAGGTCAAGCGTGTGATAGCTCCAGTTTTTCCCGAAGCTGGAAACGTCGCCGCTCGCCAAAACTTTTCCGTCCGCGCCCAGGATTTTCACCGTGAGCTTGGCATCAAATTTTTCACCACGCGCCGCGAGCGAGAATTTGTAGTGGTCGCCCTTGACGATGTTCATGCCCCAGTAACCCTCGTTCACGAGCGTGAACGCGCCGTTCGCCGACACGCGTAGCGACTTGCGATTAAAAACATTCAACGGCACTGGCTGCCCGCGCACGTCCGCCATGACGATGCTCGCCTCGCTCTTGCCGCTCAACATCGTGAACTTCCAATTCTCCGGCTTGTCCGCGTCCTCGAAGGAGCGGTTGCGAACGAGTTCGGGATAAATCCCGCCGTCGGCGGAAAGATTGATGTCCTCGAAGAAAATGCCCCACAGCGTCGGCGCGATGTCGTGCGCCGGATGCGCCACGTCCACGGAAATCATTGACGTAATAATCATGTTTGTTGGCAACGGCCCGCCACCAATTGAAAATCCACTGGCAGAAACCGCCGAGGCCAACAGTGCGGCGGCGAAATATTTTTTCAGTTTCATAATTTTTGTTTTCTAAATTTTTCTCAAACACCGGAGCGCCGAGCACCAGCTCGGCAAGTTCCGTTCAAATTTCAGACCAACCAACCAACCACTGTTCTCCCTCACCCCTGCCCTCTCCCGCTGGGAGAGGGAGAATCGCAGTCAGGCTCTCTCAAGAGCACAAGTCTCAAAAAACTGCGACTGCATTTGCTGCGACAACTTCCAAACAACTCAAACAGCACCGAGGCTTGTTCCCTCTCCCAGCGGGAGATGGTTAGGGTGAGGGAGATAATTGCCTTACAACAATTACATCGCGCAATTTTCCAACACGCCGAGCAGGTGCTCGGCGCTCCACACTTCATGCCGCCCAGCCACCCTTCAAACCGTAAGCGCAATCATTCCAAACGAGTTCCTGTTTGAACTGGCGAATTTTTGTGTCCGCATCAATTACTGCGACTTCCATGCCTGCGATTGCGCCAAAATCTTCCATCATTTCGGTCGTGACCGCCTGGCTGAAGCCGGTGTGATGCGCGCCGCCCGCGTAAATCCACGCGGCGCACGCGTCCTCGAAATTCGGACGGCACTTCCACACCGCCTGCGCGACCGGCAACTTGGGCATGGAATGTTCCGGCGTGACGACGTCCACTTCATTGATGAGCAGGCGAAAACGATTTCCGAAATCCATCAGCGACACATTGATCGCTGCGCCAGCGGGCGTGTTGAAAACGAGACGCGCCGGATCGGCCTTGCCGCCGATGCCGAGCGGATGCACCTGCAACGAGACCTTGCCGTCGGCGATTGACGGACAGATTTCCAGCATGTGCGAACCGAGAACCAATTTATTTCCCGGCTGCATATGGTAGGTGTAATCCTCCATGAACGACGTGCCGCCTTCGAGGCCGCTCGCCATCACCTTCATCGCACGCACGAGGGCGGAAGTTTTCCAATCACCTTCGCCAGCGAAACCAAAACCCGCCGCCATCATGCGCTGCGAACCAACGCCGGGCAATTGCGCGAGACCGTGCAAATCTTCAAACGTGTCGGTGTAGCCCTTGAAGCCGCCGGCGGTGAGAAATTTTTCAATGCCGAGTTCGATGCGCGCCGCTTCGCGAACGGACTTGCTGCGCTTGCCGCCTTTCTTCAAATCGGACGTCATCTCATAAATGTCCGCGTAAGTTTTGCAGAGCGCGTCCACTTCTTTTTCAGTGACGGCGTTCACCACTTCCACCAAGTCGCCGACGCCGTGCGTGTTCACGGAGAAACCAAATTTGAACTGCGCGGAAACTTTATCGCCATCCGTCACGGCGACTTCGCGCATATTGTCGCCGAAGCGCACGAACTTCGCGCCCTGCCAGTCCGCCCACGCGGCGGCGGCGCGCGTCCACGCGCCGATTTTTTCCTGCGTGGATTCTTCCTGCCAAAAACCGACGACAACTTTGCGGTTGATACGCATGCGGCTCATAATAAAACCATGCTCGCGGTCGCCATGCGCGGCCTGGTTCATGTTCATGAAATCCATGTCAATCGTGCCCCACGGCAGATCGCGATTGTATTGCGTGTGCAAATGGCAAATCGGTTTCCGCAATTGCTTGAGGCCGTTGATCCACATCTTCGACGGCGAGAACGTGTGGCACCACGTCACAAGGCCGATGCACTTCGCGGCGTTGTTCGCCGACTGGCAAAGTGCGGTGATGGCGTCCGGCGAAACCATGACGGATTTGAAAACCACTTTCACCGGAATCGCGCTGGCTTTGTTCAGCGCAGCGGCGATTTCCTGTGAATGTTTCGCGACGGCTTTGAGGGTTTCGGGGCCGTAAAGATGCTGGCTGCCGGTGACGAACCAGACTTCGTATTGTTTTAAGTTGATTGACATAAATTATTTGTAAGTTGTGTTTTTAACGCAGAGACGCGGAGAACGCAGAGGAACGCGGAGAAAAAAATTCTTCTCTGCGAATCTCTGCGCTCTCTGCGTCTCTGCGTTTGTTCTCATGGTGATTTTTAGCGCGATAAATCCGGGACGACCAACTGGTCAATGCCGATGGCGACCAGCCCGGCGGCGCGGCAGCGCGGGGCGGCGGAACATTCGACCTTGCCGAAGCGCGCCCACATCGCACCGTCCTGCACAGCACGCGAGAGATGCGCCAGCACGGCGGACGGCAACTCGGTGAGGCTGCCGGTGATGATGACGCGGCGCAGACCGAGGACGTTCAGCGCACCCGCGATGGCGACCGCCGCCGCGTCCAGCGACTGAGCAAGCCACGGCTCGATTCCGTTGGCAGAAATAAAAGTTTGCAACGCGGCCCAGTCTTTTTTCTGCTTGGGATTCGCGGCGGAAAAACTTTCCAGCAAGCCGCGCTTGGAGACGAGTGTTTCCACGCAGCCAATTGCGCCACAGCCGCAGCGGCGATGATTGCCGAGCGCGGGTGTGTGGCCGAGTTCGCCATTGATGGGCAGCGGCGAGGCGAACGGCTTGCCGCCAACGATGATCGCGCCGCCGACACCGTCGCCGAAATCCACGAGGAGAAAATCTTCGTCACCGGGATTGTTGTAATGATGACCGAGCGCGATGGCGCGCTCTTCCTGAACAAGCAGCACCGGCGCATCCCACACGCGCCGCACAATCGCGGGCAAGTCCGCCGATTCCGTCCAGTGGACGTTCGGCGAGAAGATAACTTTTTTCTGCGCCTCATCCACGATGCCCGGCACGCTCAAGATGACGCCCAGAAATTTTTTGGCGTGAAGTTTTTTTGCCGCCGCGCGAAGTTGTTTTTCCCAAAGCGCGGCAGTGTCGCCGTTGGCCGGGGTGTTGGTGAACGATGTTTCCCAGAGCGACACGTCCGCCATGCCGAGCGGCAATTCGGCCAGATGCGTCTCACCCACGCCAAGGTGGATGCCAAGGAAGCCCGCGCGCGAACGGTTCAACTGCAACTGCCGTCCCGGTC
>JAYVQV010000534.1:0-3930 GCA_043776855.1 Limisphaerales bacterium
GCCATTTTTCCCGACCACGATGTCCGTCGGCTCCGGCTCGCCCGTGTGGAGCACGGTCGTGGTGGTGCCGTCGGAAACATTGACCGAATTGGAGCCGCCGTTCATGCCATTGACGCCCGGCGTGGGCACCTGGGTGAAATAGACGCGGTCATCGCGGTCCACGGAAATACCGCTCGGTTTGTTCAGCCCGCGCAGGAAGACTGAGGTGACGCCGTCTTCATCCTGTTCGAGGATGACGCCGGCGGACTTGCAGGTCCAGTAGAGCGTGTCCTCACGTCCGACCGTTAGATTGACCGGCTCAGGTTCGCCCATGTGCAGGACGGTGATGTGGTTTTCGCGGAGCTTGAATTCGTTCACCGTGTTGGAACCGCCGTTCATGCCGTTGACGCCCGGCGTGGGCACTTCGGTGAAGTAGAGGGTGTTGTTGCCCCGCGCGGCGATGCCGGTGGGGCGGTGCAAGCCGCGGGCGACGACGCGGAATTGATACGGCTCGGCAGACGCCGGGGCGGCCGCACCCATGAGCGTGGCGAGCGCGAGCGCGGAGGTGAGGAGGGAGACGTGTTTCATTTTTATTTAGTGATGGTTGTTGTTTTGTTTGACTGCTGCGTCAGGGGTCAACAGCGGCGCTTCGCGAAAAGTTCCCGCTGCGTGAAGAAATAAAATTTTGTTTGTTTGGCCCGAGTCCGAGCGGGCGGCTATCATGCACTCGTTGTTGATGGCCCCATCGTTTCCCAGCGAGTCCGACACGCCCGCCGCCCGATTCGAGGCGGTGGCGCTGCCGTTCATGGATTCGCTTTACGGAAAGGCCCTCCACCTCACGCGCAAGCCCGAGGACGCCAGCGATCTGGTGCAGGAGACGTTTCTGCGCGCCTACCGGACCTTCGCCAACTTCGCCGAGGGAACTAATTGCAAGGCGTGGCTGTTCACCATCCTGTATTCGATTTTCATCAACCGCTATCACAAGACCCGACGCGAGCCGGACATGGTCTCGATGGATGAACTCGAAGAGACGTATCAGCGCGTCCTGGCCGACCCTCAGTGGGAAGACGACTTCGCCGCGTTGGCCGACTCGCAAGTGGACTGGCAGGGACCGGAAGTGAGCCGGGCTTTGGGAAAATTGCCGGAAGATTTCCGCGCCGCCGTGCTGCTGGTGGACGTGGAGGAGCTGAACTATGAAGAAGCCGCCGCCGTCTTGAACTGTCCGGTCGGCACGCTGCGCTCGCGTTTGTTTCGCGCTCGAAGAGTGCTCTTCGTGGAACTGCGCGACTACGCACGCCAGACGGGCTTCATCGGAGGCTCGAAGACCTGATATGCCGACACCGCCGCGCCATTACAAAGACGAACTCCAGGACTGGCTGGATGGCCGGCTCGATGCGGCGACGTGCGACGAAGTCGAACGCCATCTCGAGTCGTGCGCGGAATGCCGACGCGAATACGAAGCCGTGGCCTGGACTAAACGGGAAGTCAAACGCGTGCCGGTCACCGAAGCTCCGGCGGAATTGCGCGGGAACATCCTCCGGGCCTTGCGCGCCGAGAGCAGCCCCGCCGCGGTCATCGCTCTGCCGCCGTCATTCTGGAAGCAAAGGGGCCGAAGCATTCTCGCGCTGGCCGCCGTGGCGATGTTCGCGGCTGTGCTGGCCTCAGTCTGGTTTCTCAAACCGCCGAGCCTGCCCGAAATTGCGGCACGGGATTTCGTCGCCTACCGGGCAGAGCGGCTTGCCCTCGAACTTAGCACCCGTGACGTGAAGCAGATGGAAACGTACTTCGCCGCGCACGGCGTGGCGTTCAACACCCGCGTCTTCGACCTCGGCATGATGAAGTATGAACTCGTCGGTGGGCGCGTCCAGCAACCCGGCCGCGCGCCGAGGGCGCTCTTCGTCTATCGCGGGCCTGCCAATCAAAAGCTGGTTTGTCAGATGTTCGTCGGTCAGGTCGCCGAACTGCCGAAAGGCGCCACGGTGCGCGAGAACAAAGGCATCCAGTTCCACACCTATCAGTCCACTGGTGTGACCGCCGTCTTCTGGCAAGAAGGCACCGTCGTGTGCGTGCTGGCTTCCGACATCGCGCCGGAGGAAGTCGTCCAACTCGCCTTCGCCAAGGCGATGCCGTAGAGGACGCGGCCGGCGAATTTTCCCCACGAACTCCGCAGCAAATTCACTCCTGCTGGCTGCGGATTTCCAATGCTGGCCTTGCCACTCCCTCAATGTTACTTTGGCCGCCAGTTAATTTTATGCCCGAAGAAAATCAGCAGCAGCCGAATCAACCGCCGCCCGCGCCGAACTCCGAGCGCAAGACGCTCGACGACCGCAACAAGATGTCCGATCTCGAACGCCTCCGGCATTCGTGCGCCCACATCTTCGCCACCGCCGTCCTGCGCCTCTGGCCCGAGGCCCAACTCGCCTACGGCCCGCCCGTCGAGACCGGTTTCTACTACGACCTCGAAATGCCGCACCGTATCTCGCAGGAAGATTTTGCGCGCATCGAGGAGGAGATGAAGAAGGAGATCAAGGCGAACAACCCCTTCGAGAAACAAGTCGTCACGCGTGAGCAGGCCATCGCGGACGCGCAGAGCGGGCGCTTGGGCGGACTCACCGAGCGGCCCGGCAACGCGTCGAAATTCAAACTGGATTTGCTCAAGCAGATTCCCGAGGGCGAACCGATTTCATATTTCAAGAACGGCGATTTCATTGACCTCTGCGCCGGGCCGCACGTGATGCGCACGGGAAACATCGGCGCGTTCAAGCTTACGAGCGTGGCCGCCGCGTATTACAAGGGCGACGAGAAAGGGCCGCAGCTCCAGCGCATCTACGGCACGGCGTTCAAGAACAAGACCGCGATGGACGAGTATTTCAAGATGCTCGAAGAGGCCAAGCGCCGCGACCATCGTAAAATCGGCGCGGAGATGGGGCTGTTCGCGATTGATACCGAATACGTCGGACCGGGCATGCCGCTGTGGTTGCCCAAGGGCACGGTGCTGGTGGAGGAACTGGAAAAGCTGGCGAAGGAAACCGAATTCGCCGCCGGCTACGTCCGCGTCCGCACGCCGCATCTGGCGCGGGAGAAGATGTATAAAACTTCCGGGCATCTGCCGTATTACGCAGAGTCAATGTTCCCGGCGATACAGATGAAGCTTGAACCTGAAGATGAAGTGGCGCTTAGGAAACTCCAACGAGAGTATGACCAGGTATCAAAAGTTTATGAGCATTTGAAACAAACGGAGGCGAATACAAGCGCAAATATTTCCAAAGCAAAGAGCGCTCCAATTTATCAAAAGGCTGAAAAAGCCTATTCAGAAAATCCGTCAGCATTATCGGAAGAAGCTAGAAACGCGTTTTTTATTGTTAGAGGTGTAGAAGAACAACACAAACAGGACTTAAAGCAATCCGAGGAAACACGAAATAAAATTACGCTACTGGAAAAGCAGATAGAACAATCCCTTTCTCAGAATCGCTATTTCCTCAAAGCGATGAACTGTCCGCACCATCATCGCATCTTCGCCGCCGAGCCGAAGAGTTATCGCGACCTGCCGTTGCGTCTCGCGGAATACGGCACTTGCTATCGCTACGAGCAGTCGGGCGAGTTGTTCGGCCTCATGCGCGTGCGTTCGCTCAATATGAACGACGCCCACATTTATCTTACCGAGGAACAGTTTGAAGCCGAGTTCAAGGCGGTGAACGATATGTATCTGAAGTATTTCAAAATCTTCGGGTTGGAAAAATATCAGATGCGTTTCTCCACGCACTCGAAGGAAGGTCTCGGCAAAAAATACGTCAACGAACCGGAGCTGTGGTTGAAGACGGAAAAAATGGTGCAAGATGTTTTGGACAAATCCGGCATCAATTATGTGAAGGTGGAAAACGAAGCGGCGTTCTACGGCCCGAAGATTGACGTGCAAGTGTGGAGCGCCATCGGCCGCGAATTCACCATCGC
>JAYVQV010000535.1:0-3927 GCA_043776855.1 Limisphaerales bacterium
TGCGCGGCGAAATCTTTGTAGAGCTTGCGGAAAATTTCCGGCTGCAACGCGGCCTGCATGAGGTCGCGAACCTCTTTCAAGCTCGGCCAAAGATCGCGGAGAAAAACCGGCTGACCAGCCTTGTCCGTGCCAAGCGCGTCGTTGGAAAGGTCAATGTCCACGCGGCCTGCGAGCGCGAACGCAACGACGAGCGGCGGCGACATGAGGAAGTTTGCCTTGATGTTCTGATGAACGCGCGCCTCGAAATTACGGTTGCCGGAAAGCACGGACGCAGCGACCAAATTATTTTTTACCACCGCGTCTTCAATCACTGGAGCGAGCGGACCGGAATTGCCGATGCACGTCGTGCAGCCGTAGCCGACGAGATTGAAACCGAGTTTGTCCAAGTAAGGCGTAAGGCCGGTCTTGTTCAAATAATCTGTGACGACGCGGGAGCCGGGCGCGAGCGAGGCTTTGACGGAAGCGTTGACGGTGAGGCCGCGTTCGACGGCTTTCTTCGCGAGCAAACCGGCAGCGAGCATGACGCTCGGATTGCTGGTGTTGGTGCAGCTCGTGATGGCCGCAATCAAAACCGAGCCGTGACCAATGGTGGATTTGCCGCCAGCAAGAACGACGTCAGCTTTAATTTTGCCGAGGTCTTCGGCCTTCATGCCGAAACCATTTTCGGTGATTGGTTTTGAAAACGCCGTGGTGAATTCATTTTTCAACTTCGGCAATTCGATGCGGTCTTGCGGACGCTTCGGACCGGCGACGCTCGGCAACACGCTGCCGAGATCGAGTTCGATTTCCTGCGAGTAGGTGATGTCGCCTTTCTTCGGAATGCCCCACAAGCCTTGTGCCTTGTAATAATTTTCGTAGGTCTTGACCGCTTCGTCGGTGCGGCCCGTCGCGAGCAAATAATTTGAGCACTCGGCATCAATCGGGAAGAAGCCCATCGTCGCGCCGTATTCGGGCGCCATGTTCGCGATGGTCGCGCGATCCACGAGCGGCAACGCGGCCGCACCGGGGCCGAAAAATTCTACGAACTTGCCGACGACTTTTGCCTTCCGCAAAATCTGCGTGACGGTGAGCGCAACGTCCGTCGCGGTGACGCCTTCGCGAATCGCGCCAGTGAGATGAACGCCCACCACATCGGGCGTGAGAAAATAAACCGGCTGGCCAAGCATACCCGCTTCCGCTTCGATGCCGCCGACGCCCCAGCCGACGATGCCGAGGCCGTTGATCATCGTCGTGTGCGAGTCGGTGCCGACGAGCGTGTCGGGATAATAAACATCGCCCGCGTTCAAGACGCCCTTGGCGAGATATTCGAGATTCACCTGATGCACAATGCCGATGCCCGGCGGCACGACTTTGAACGTGTCGAACGCCTGCATGCCCCACTTGAGAAATTGGTAGCGCTCGCGATTGCGCGTGAATTCCAAATCCAGATTCTTGGCGAGCGAATCCGCGCCACCCGCGAAATCCACCTGCACCGAGTGATCCACGACCAAATCCACCGGCACGAGCGGTTCGATGATTTTGGGATTCTTGCCGAGCTTGGCGACAGCGGTGCGCATCGCAGCCAAGTCCACGAGCAGCGGCACGCCGGTAAAATCCTGCAGCACGATGCGCGCGACCACGAACGGAATTTCCGCCGTGCGTTCCTCGGTGGCTTTCCAGTTGGCGAGTTCCTTCACGTTCGCTTCGTGAACTTTCTTGCCGTCGCAATTACGCAAGACAGATTCGAGGACAATGCGGATGGAAACGGGCAGCTTGGAAATGGGGCCGACGCCGGCTTTTTCCAAGGCGGGCAGGGAATAAAATTTCCCCTGCGTTCCGTTGCCGAGTTCAAAGTTTTGCAGCGTGCCGAACAAGTTGTGTGATGCGCTCATGTCGTTAAATAATAGTCGTAAGAAAATGAAGTTTGCGCGCGGCAGTGTCAAGCGAAGCGCAGGGTAAAATGCGGAGCGCCAATCTCTGAATCGGAACCATGCCGTTGAATTGGGGAGCGCGCCCGCCTCGGGCGCAGCGGGTCGCGCCCACGCGACCCGCCCGGGCGGACGAAAACCAAACACCAATCGGTTGATCTTCGTGCGTTCGGGTTCGGCGCGAGGGCGCGCCGAACTACAGCCGGGGCGGCTGTGCTCCCCATTCTCTACGGCATCGTTCCGGTTAAGACACCGCCTGACGCGACTCCGCGTTTTACATTTTGGAATTTTCATTTTTAATTATGCCGTGATTGCCTTGCTTGATTACGGTTCAGGAAATTTGCGCAGCGTCCACAAGTCGCTGCTCAAAGTGGGCGCGGACGTGCGCCTCGTGCAGCGCCCCGATGAGATCGGCGATGCGAGCGGCCTCGTGCTGCCGGGCGTCGGCGCGTTTGACGACTGCATCCATGCGCTTCGTAAACAGGAATTGCTCGGCGCGGCGCAGGATTTTATCAAGACGGGAAAACCGTTCCTCGGCATCTGCGTCGGCTATCAGGCGCTGTTTGAGCGGAGCGAGGAGTTTAATTCCTGCGCCGCCGGCCTCGGCGTGTTCCAAGGCAAAGTCGTCCGCTTCACGGAAAAGCCCGGCCACAAAATTCCGCAGATCGGCTGGAACCAGTTGGAAATTGTGCGCCCGGACTGCCCGCTCTATCGCGGCATCGCGAGCGGCAGCTACGTTTATTTTGTGCACAGCTTTTATCCGCAGCCGGTGGAGCCGTCCATCGTCGCCACGCGCACGGATTACGGCGACAACTTCGCCTCGTCCGTCTGGCGCGATAATGTTTTCGCCACGCAATTTCACCCGGAGAAAAGCCAGCAGGTCGGCCTGCAACTGCTAAAAAATTTCGTCGAGCTGACGACGAACTGAATCATCCGCCGCCAAATGAAAACGCTGGCCGCATTATTTTTATCCGCCGCGCTCGCCGTCAACGGCGGCGAAATCAATTTCATCCCGGCGGATTTGTCCGGTCAGACGTTCGCGCATGATCCTTCCAGCATCATCCGCGACGGCACGAATTATTTTCACTTCGGCACCGGGCCGGGCATCCGCACCAAGTCGTCGCCAGATTTGATCCATTGGTCGAACGGGGAAACGGTTTTCTCACATCCGCCCGCGTGGTCGAAAAATGTCGCGCCCGGCTTTGACGGTTTCATCTGGGCACCCGATGTCGTGCGCGTGAACGGAAGATTTTTGCTCTACTACTCCGTCAGCGCGTTTGGCAAGCAGACCTCCGCCATCGGCCTGGCCACGAACGCGACGTTGAATCCGGCGTCCACCAATTTTCTCTGGCACGATGCGGGCATCGTCATCACGTCCACAAACGGGATGCCGTTCAATACGATTGATCCCAGCGCATTTCTTGACCGCGATGGACGCCTGTGGCTGGCGTTCGGCTCGTATTGGCAGGGAATTTTTCTGACGGAACTCAACCCACACACCGGCCTGCGCCGCACGACCAACGCACCGCAACTGCTCGCGTGGAATCATTCCATCGAAGCCGCCTGCCTGACGCGGCATGAGAAATTTTATTATCTCTTCGTCAACTGGGGTCAATGCTGCCGGGGCACGAACAGCACCTACGAAGTCCGCGCCGGACGCGCGGAAAAAATCTCCGGCCCCTACCGCGACCGCGCGGGCAACGACCTCGCCACCGGCGGCGGCTCGCCGTTTCTCCAAACTGCGGGGAAATTTTTCGGCCCCGGCCACATCGGCATCGTGGACGACGGCGGCACGAACGGCGTAACGCAATTCAGCTATCATTACTACGACGCCGAAACGCGCGGACGCTCGCGCTTCGCCATCGCCAAGATTGACTGGGCCAGCGGCTGGCCGGTGGCGGTGAAATGAAATTGCACTTTAACCCGAATTCCGAAGTTGAAACCAAGGTGCGGCGGGCGAATGGCGTGGTAGCGGCGGGCATCCTGCCTGCCGTAGAGCCGTGGCTTCCAGCCCGGCGGA
>JAYVQV010000536.1:0-3917 GCA_043776855.1 Limisphaerales bacterium
GCGGGCGGCGACCCGACGAAATGCGTTTTTGCTGGCGCAGCCAAGACGGCGAAGGAGATTGAATTTGCGATGAAGCAGAATGTTTATTGCTTCAACGCCGAGAGCGAGCCGGAATTGCTGCGCATCAACAAGGTCGCGGCGCGGTTGAAAAAAATCGCCTCGGTCGCCGTGCGCGTGAACCCGAACGTCGCCGCGAAGACGCACTCAAAAATCACGACCGGCACTTACGAAGACAAGTTCGGCATCGCGTTCGAGCAGATCGAAGGCGTGTATGCGCGCGCCTCGAAGCTGAAAAATCTTAAACTGCGCGGCGTGCAGATGCACATCGGTTCGCAGATCACGGAGACGACGCCGTTTGAAGTGGCCGTTAAAAAAATGCTGCCGCTGGTCGCGAAACTAAAGGCGCGGCACGGCATTGAATTCTTCAGCATCGGCGGCGGCTTGGGCATCGTCTACAAGCCCGCGCTGGAAAGCGGTTCGACGGCTTGGTGGAAATCTGCCGCTGCGAAAAACATTCTCACGCCGCAGAAATATGCGGATCGTTTGATTCCGCTTTTGAAACCGCTGGGCTTGAAAATTTTGATGGAGCCGGGCCGTTTCATCTGCGGCAACGCGGGCGTGCTCGTCACGCACGTTGAATATGTGAAGCGCACGGGCCGGAAAAATTTCGTCATCGTGGACGCGGCGATGAATGACCTCATCCGCCCGGCTTTTTACGAAGCCTACCACCAGATTTTGCCGCTGGAGAAAAAAGTTCGTCCGTCAATGTCGTCGGATGTCGTCGGCGGTGTCTGCGAATCGGGGGATTATTTCTGCAAAGACCGGCAGTTGCCCAAGTTCACCGAGGGCGAGCATCTCGTGCTGATGAGCGCGGGTGCTTATGGTTTCGTGATGGCGAGCACTTACAACACGCGTCCGCTGACGGCGGAGATTCTGGTGAGCGGCAAGAAGTTCGCCGCCGTGCGCGAGCGCCAGAAGGTGGAGCAGACGTGGGACGGCGAAAAAGTTGCGGCGTGGCTCAAGTAAGCCGGCGAATTTTAGCAGCCTGAAAAGTCAAACGGCGGTCACGCAAAACGTGACCGCCGTTTTTGTTTTTGAAGTTCACTTCAGCTTCAGCGGATAGCCGGCCTCGCCGGGGGATTTGCCGTCCACCTTGAGGGTTTTCACGGAGTCGTCCGTATCGCTGCCGCGAAGGTAGCCGATGGCACCGGGCGTGACGGTGACGAATTGCTTGGTGGTGTTCGCGCCGCTCAACGTGCGCGGCGGCGCCTGCACCTGGCCGGTGAAGGTGGCCTGCAAAAAATATTTCGTGTAGTCGGCCTCCTCCATTTTGTAGATGGAGGCGAGCGCGGCGAGGCGTTCCGGCGAGCCGGTTTCGCGCGTGGTGACGACGAAGCGGATGCCATCGGGAGATTTGGCTTTTTCGGCGCGGAAGATTTTCGCCAGCTCCTCGCTGGTGACGCTGTCGAGCGCGGAATTTTTCCCGACGATGATGGCGAGGTCGGCGGCCTTGTCTTGCGCGCGGAGGCAAGTCAGGTTCAAACCGAAAACCAGCCCGAGGATGAAAATTATTTTGAACATAGTTCGCTCCCTTGGTCAGAAGGTGAAGGCGGCCTGCACGGTGACTTCGCTGCCGCGATTGTAGCCGGTATCAAACGCGTAATCGTATTGCAGCTTCAGCGCGGCGAACGTGGAGAAGTCGTAGCGCACGCCCGCGCTCGGCCCGTAGTGGACGCCCGCCTGGTTGAGAATGGTCGTGTAAATCTGGTCGTTCGCCGAGGCGTGCGAGTAAGTGAAGCGCGCGTAGGGCGTGAACTGGCCGAACTTCCGCGCGGCCTGCGCGTAAAACATCGGCGTGTAATGCGCGCGGTCGCCGGACATCCGGTGGCGGATGAGAAAACCTTCCGCCATAAATTCCCAGAGCGCGCGGTGATAGACGGCGTGCGCGCTGAAAATCCATTCATCCGCGTTCGGCAAATTTTCCGGGCTTAAAAAATCGTGATACACGCCCGCGCCAAACTGGCTGCCGGGCAGCCAGTCGGGCTTGGCGATCAATTCGAGGTTGAGCGCCTTGCCGCTGTTGCCGTCGGCCACGTTCTGCACCTGGCCGCCGGTGGTCGTGTAATTGCGTCCGTTCGCCACTTCAAAAATGTAGGCGAGATTCAGGCCGCCCGAAGGCAGCGCGCCGTGAATGGAAAGTCCGACGCTATGCACCGGCAGCAAACCGCCCGCGTCCTCGTATTCCAAAAAGTTCGGCCGCCCGACCGCGTTTTGAAACCACGTTCCGTGATGGTAGGCCGTGTTGTAATAGCCCATCGCCGTGTGGAAGCGGCCGAAGTCCACGTTGAAATATTCGCTCGGCGTCCAGCTCAACATCAGGCGCTCGACATCCAGTCCCCATTCGTTTGCCGTGCTGGAGGCGACGACGGTTTCCGCGAGCATGGACAAATCTTCCGCGAGCTGCGATTGCAGGAACAAATCAAACTCGCCGGTGTAAAAAGAATTTCCCGAGTGCGTGCCGGGCGGATTGTAAGGCACGCCGGACGCGTTGTTGATGCCCTCGCGGCTGCTCCAATGATACGAGATGTCCGCGAAGCCATGGAATTGCAGGTTCGGAAACTGCGGCGCGGCGGGCATGGCAGACGCGGTCTCGCCATTCTTGATGGCGACCTGGGCCTTGAGATCTTTCAACTCGGACTCGGACTGGTTGACACGGTTGACGAGCTTCTCCAAAAACTCGCGGTCAATGTTTGCGGGCAAGGCGCTGGTCGGTTCGGCGGCGTAACTGCCGGTGGTGAGCGCCGCCAGCAAAACTGGCAGGCCAAGGTTGCGTGGAATTTTTTTGCAGCCATTCAATCCCAGAGGTTGTTTCATAGTTTTCGATTATCCCTTCGACGGTTTTGGTTGGAGCGGACGCCTTCCCTGTCCGCAGTTTCAACGTGGTATCGGCGCGATGGAAAAAAACTTAAGCCCGGATTCCTAAATTAAAACCGAGGTGCGGCGGGCGAGCGGCGTGGTAGCGGCGGGCATCCTGCCGGCCGCTACCCAACTTCGGGGTTCGGGTTAAGGCAAAGTCAGAAGTTTTCCGATTGAGTGGCCGTGACCGCCGCCACCGTTTCAGCCAGGTCGGCGTGAATGCCGTCCTGTTGCAGCACCATTTTTCCCGCCGCATCCAGCACCACAATCTCGCTCGCGTGCCGAAATAATCCCGCCGCATCCCGTCCGTAGCCCACGCCCAGCGTCGCCGCAAGTTCCGCCGTCGCCGCCGGTGAACCGCGCAGCAACGTCCAGCGATTTTCCGCGAGGCCGTGCTGGGCGCGGTAAGCTTTTAACACCGCCGCCGAGTCGCGTTCCGGTGCGAGCGTGACCAGCACGAACGTCGTGCGCGCCCGCGCCGCCGTCGGCAGCGAGGCCTCCACCGCCTTCAGGTCGTCGCGCGTGACGACGCAGACGCCTTCGCAGCTTGCAAAAAACATGGAGATCACCACCGTCCGTCCGCGCAATTCCGCCAGCCAGAAATTTTTCCCAGCATCGTTCTGCCAGCAGCGGTTCAAATCCAAAACGTGTCCCGCTGGAATCATCGCGGTCGCGTCGGCGACAGCGCAGCAGGATTTCTTGGCCGTTGCGCAACCGGAAATCAAAATCGCGGCGGCGCAAATGATGAAGCGAAAGCAAAACACATTCTTCATCGGCGCGGCGCGGCGGGAACTGAAGAAACTTTTTTCAACCGGCGTCCGTTCGGGTGCAGCTTGACACTGTCCTGGGCAATCCTCCTCCTCCTCGTTCTCGTCCTCGTCCTCGCTGGTGTTGGTGCGGTTTCGAGGACGAGGACGAGGACGAACCCGTCTGGGCCGCAGCTAGGGACAGTGTCAAGCTGCACCCCGTCCGTTCTCGCTTTGCAATCTTCCCCTCACCCC
>JAYVQV010000537.1:0-3916 GCA_043776855.1 Limisphaerales bacterium
CTGCGACTGGTCGGTGCCGAAATACGAGAGCATCAGAAAAGTTCCGCCCAACATTCCCGTCCAAAACGTGTAGCGCCGGTCGGGGTTCAGCGAAAAATCTACGGCCTGCAATTTTCCCAGCGCGCCCGCGATGTGCGCCGCGCCGCTGAAGCCGAGGCCCGCCGGAAGTTTCATAAGCAGCACAGCGAACGCCGTGACCATCCCGCCGAAGATGACGGCCATCTGCCATTTTTGCGTAAGGTTGACCGCCGCGCTGCCGCCGGTGACGGTGTAAATAATGACGAGCAATCCCGTGCAAATGATGGTGAGGTCGAGCGGCCAGCCAAGTGTCGCAGAGAGAATGATGGCTGGCGCGTAAATCGTCACGCCGGCGGCGAGTCCGCGTTGCACGAGGAAAAGTCCCGCGCTCAAGAGCCGCGTTTTTTCATCGAAACGCTGGCCGAGAAATTCATACGCCGTGTAAACACCGAGCCGCCGGTAGATTGGCAGGAACACCACACACACGACGATGAGCGCGAGCGGCAGCCCAAAATAGTTTTGCACGAAGCCGATGCCGCTCTCGAAGCCTTGTCCGGGAATCGAAAGAAAAGTGATTGCGCTCGCCTGCGTCGCCATCACGGAGAGGCCGATGGTTCCCCAGCCGGTATTCTGGTTGCCTTTGAGATAAGTGTCGAGGTGGTCGGTGTGCCGCGTGCGCCACGCGCCGTAGGCCGCGATGCCGAGCATCGTGCCGAGCAGGATGATCCAGTCGAGCGTGTTCATGCCGTTAGTGGCACAGGCGTCTCGCCGGTGTGTTTCGGGAAAACGTGACTGAACAATTCGGAGAAACGCGGAGACGCAGAGGACGCGGAGAGACGCAGAGAAATAAATAAATTGAGGCCCGTGAAATGGGGAGCGCGCCCGCCTCGGGCGCAGCGGGTCGCGCCCACGCGACCCGCCCGGGCGGACGAAAACCAAACATTATTCGGTTGGTCTCCGTGCGTTCGGGTTCGGCGCGAGGGCGCGCCGAACCACAGCCGGGACGGCTGCGCTCCCCATTTTCTACGGCATGAATCCAGTTGAGGTCGCTTCGCCAGCCGAACGGGAACGCGGCAAGCATCTCGTCGTCTGCTGGCAGTTCGGGCGTTGAAGCGGCGTGAACGCCGCGCTCCGAGCGGTGAGGGAAAAATTCCGCGCCCCTCTGCGTTCTCTGCGTTCTCTGCGTCTCTGCGTTTCTCTCGTTTTGCCATGGCTGGAATGGCGCGGCCAACAATTTTCCGTAGTCGGATTTTGTTGAAACTGACAGGCAAGATGCCTGTGCCACTATTTTGCGCCGGGAGATTCATGCGAAGTAGCGCGAGAAAATGGCGAGCAGCACGACGACGACGACGAAGCACACGAACACGAAAAAATAAATCCCGCGCCAGGTGCGGAAGCCCGGCACGCCCGGCGAGTCGTCGGAGTTGTGCGGGTCAGGCGGATTCATTTGCCGAGTGAAACCAAATTGGCGAACAGGCGATACGCGCCCGGCACACCGGCGGGAAGCTCGCGGAAAAACACGAGGCCGGTGTAAATAAAATTGCCCTTGCCGTAGGGCGCGACGAGCAGCGCGCCATTCAATGGTTTTTCGCCCGCGTCGTTGCCAGCGAGGATGGGCGTGAAATGTTCGTCCCATTGATTTGGGAAATAAATTCCGCGCTCTTGAATCCAACCGTCGAAATCTGCCGACGTGATTTTATTTGGCGTGTTCAGCACCGGATGTTCGGGCGCGAGAAAAGTCATCGTGGCATTCTCATCGGTCACGCGGTCGCTGGACAAACGCAGGCTGTAAGGTGCGAGTTTGTCGGTTTTCAAATCATTGCCGGGACGGTTGTATTGCGCGATGACGTTGCCGCCTGCTTCGACGAACGCGAACAAGTCGGGCAAGTGCGAAACCAAATCGGTGCGGACGTTGAACGCGCGGATGCCGATGACCACCGCGTCAAAATCTTTCAAGCGATTGGTCGTCAAATCTGCGCCGGTGAGCGACGAAACTTCATAGCCCATTTCTTTCAGAGCGTCGGCCACGCTGTCGCCTGCGCCGGGAAGGTAGCCGACCTGCTTGCCGCGAATCGCGAGGGTGAAGCTGGCGGCTTTCATGCGCGCCGGCGGTTGCAGCAGCAGATGCGGAATGTGTTTGTAGGCGATCTCAATCCGCTTCGTGTTGAACGTAGCGCCGCCGATTTCCGCGCTGGCGGTGAAATCTGCGCTGGCTGGTTTTTCCGGCGCGGTGACGTTGAAAGTAAATTTTTTCTTCTCGCCGACGGTTGCGAGTTCGAACGGCGGTGATGCAGGAGAAATTTTCCAATCGGCGGGCGCGTTCAGCTTGAGTGTGCCAGATGAATTGGCGCGGGCGGCGGTGATTTCAATTTCAACGGAACGGGTTGAGCCGGGCGCAAAAATTTTCACGTCGGAAGAAAAATCCAGCGAGACGGGAGGAATGACATCGAGCCGACGGCGGGTTTCAACTTGCACCGGCTCGATAGGAATCGCGAGCATCTGGCCGCCGACTTCAAAAATCTGCTCAATGGGAAACGCGGGCGGATTTTCCGGGCGGCCAATCAATGAGGCGTCGGCGACGCGAAACATTCCGACGCCCGGCTCCTCGCGCAGCCAGTAGGGCTGCGTCAGCGGCATGGTTGCGCGCAACGTGACGGTTTCGTCGCGGGTGAATGGCTGATCAAAAATCAAATCCGTTGGCACCGCGGAAGAGACTTCTTCTTTGACCGCCAGGTGATGGATTCCAAGCCAACGAACGGGCACGCTGGAACGCACCGTGGCGGTATGATGCAGTTTCAACGCCTCGCCCGGCACAACTTCGGCGGTTGGCATGGTCGTTTCCACTTCGAGGCCGAGACAGGTTTGCAAGATGTGGTCGAGTTGCTTCCGCTTCTCGTCCACGATGCGGTCGGCGGGCAACGCAGTTAAAAGTTTTTCCAGTTGCAGCAAACCGTTGATGTTCGCATCAAGATTCGTCGAATTAAATTTCGCGACCGCTTCATCGGCTTGCTGGGCGATTTTCGCGCCGCCCGCCACGCGATTCCAAGTTGTGTCCACGCCGTCGAGAATGTCGTTGGTCGCCACGTCGCCAGCGAGCAGTTGAAAAGATTCCGACCGCGCGCCGCCGCCGCCGCCGCCGAAATTTCCGAAGCCCTGCGACTTGTGCATCGCGCGGCTGCGTCCGGCAATCGCGCCGAACGGCTCGCCGGATACTGGGTCGTCGCCGCTGATGTCCATCTGCAAACTGTCCGCACCACCGCCGCCGCGACCGTTTGTGAAAATTCTTTTCGGCTGCCACGGCGCGAGGTTTTGTTCGGGAAAATTTTTCGCATCACCGGCGAGCTTGAAGGCTTCGAGCGCGAGCACGGCGGACGCGGTGTGATGGCCGTGCGTGCCGCCGGGTTGCGTGGAGAAGCGCGTGATGACGACATCGGGACGGAAGGTGCGAATGACGCGCACGATGTCGGCGACGACTTCATCCTTGTTCCAAATTTTCAACGTCTCGGCGCTGCTCTTGGAAAATCCGAAGTCCATTGCGCGGGTGAAAAATTGCTGGCCGCCATCGAGCCGGCGTGCGGCGAGCAGTTCTTCCGTGCGGATGTAGCCAAGCTGTTCGCTGAATTCGCCGCCGAGAACATTTTGCCCGCCATCGCCACGCGTGAGCGAGAGATAGGCGGTGCGATAATTTCTTCCGCGCGCGAGATAGGTGATGAGTTGGGTGTTCTCATCGTCAGGATGCGCGGCGACGTAGAGCACGCTGCCCATTTCGCGGAAACTTTTTAACTCCTGAAGAATGGCGGCGGGAGAATTGGTTTCTGCCGGGGCGCGCTGGGAAGTGAGCAGGGTCAACGCGAGCAAAACGTAGTGGCACAGGCATCTTGCCTGTGTGTTTCGGTGA
>JAYVQV010000538.1:0-3915 GCA_043776855.1 Limisphaerales bacterium
GGAAACGTCGCGCGCATCAGATCGTAATTCGTTTTGTTCGCAGAAATTTTCCCCTCGACCTGCGAAACGATGTGCATGACGTGGCTGTAACGCTCCACAATCATCAAGTCCTTCACCACCACGCTGCCGAAATCGCACACGCGCCCGATGTCGTTGCGCGCGAGGTCCACGAGCATGACGTGTTCGGCGCGTTCCTTCGGGTCGGCGAGCAATTCTTTTTCCAGCGCGGCATCTTCGGCTTCATTTTTGCCGCGACGCCGCGTGCCGGCAATGGGGCGAATCTCCACTTTACCTTCCTCGCAACGGACGTGCAGTTCCGGCGACGCGCCGACGAGCGCAAAGCCATCCAGCTCCAGCAAAAATAAATATGGCGACGGATTGACGTTGCGAACCGCGCGATAAATATCCAGCGGCGACGCCGTGACCGGCGCGGAAAACCTTTGCGAGCCGACGACTTGGATGATGTCGCCCGCCGTGATGAATTTCTTGGATGCCTCGACGTTCGCGAAAAATTTCTCTTTCGTCTGGTTCGATTCAAATTCAACCGGCGCGACTTCTTTGCTCACGCCGACCGCCGTGTATTCGCTCGGTTGTTCGAGCAGCGCGACGAGCCGTTCGATTTCACCAACCGCATTTTCGTAAGCATCGGCGGGGCTTTCTGCGTCTTCCAAAATCGCGTTCACCAAAACCGTGATGGTCTGCTGCACGCGGTCGAAAATCAAAAGCTGGTCGGCCACGAGAAAATACATCACGGGCGTTTTCAATTCATCGTGCACCGGACGCGGCACGCTCGGTTCAACATCGTGGATAAATTCGTAGCCGATGAAGCCGACCGCGCCGCCGGTGAAGCGCGGCAAACCCGGCACGGCCACCGCGCGATATTTTTTCATGATGCGCTCGACGATTTCGAGGCCGTCCTTCACGTCCCTGCCGACGACGGCGCTTTCGATAATGCGACCGTTCTCGATGACCTGGATGTGCTGGCCGTCCTGCCGGATGACCGCGCGCGGATTGCAGCCGACGAAGGAATAGCGACCGATGTGTTCGCCACCCTCGACGGATTCAAAGAGGAACGACTCACCCGTGCCGCTGATTTTACGGTAAGCGGAGAGCGGCGTTTCCAGATCAGCCAGGATGCGGCGCGTGACGGGAATGAGATTTCCCTGCGTCGCAAACTTCAAAAATTCTTCGGGAGTCGGTGAATACATACCACGCAAGCATGAAGAATCAGGAACGAAGAAACAAACAATTTGCGCCGCGCCGCAGGCGGTTGGGCGCATCTTGACCCGGTTATGCTTCGCCCTGGATTCCACTCCCTCTCCTCCTCGGAGGAGGAGAGGGCCGGGGAGAGGAGGCCAATGGTTTGCGAAATAAAAACCCCCTCTCCCCAGCCCTCTCCCCGCTCGTGCCTCGCGGGGCGAGGGAGCCAGACAGCAACGGAGTCAAGCTGCACCCAGGCGGTTGACGCCCCATCTGCCGGCATCCGCAAAATTCCGGACGGCTTGACGCCTAGACAAAAATCGTCTGCTCGCGGCCCGGTCCGACGGACGCGATGAACAGCTTGGCATTGCTCAATTCGGAAATCGCTGTCGCGCACACAGGTTTTTGGCGGAAGTCAGGCGTGTGCCAGTTCGCGGACGTGGGGAATATCGCGCTTGGCCAGCGGGCGCACTTGGTCGCGTTCCAGCGTCAGCAACGCAACCGTGTGACCGTCGTAACCCACAAACTCCACCTCGAAGGCGACGCCGTTGCCATGCACCAACACGGCCGTGCCAACGTCACCACGCACCAGCCCGTGTTCAGGCAGGTCGCGGGTCAGGGCCACCACGTCCAGTTCGTTGATTGTCTTCATGATTTTGGCATCGGGTGCGCGGTCACAAACCGTGGCGCGCCGCCGGTGAAATCAATATACCATGCGGTGCGCACATTCAAGCCAGCACCATCGGGGGCAGTCAACCGACCGTCCACAACGTATCGCCGACCGTGCGGCGTCAAATCGGTTTCGACAACCTCGTTCTCTCGCGCAATCTGGAGCAATGCCTCGGTGAGTGTTTGCCACCCAGCCGTTGTAAAACCGTGCTTCAAAAAAAAGCCAGCCTTGCTGCCGCCCGCTGGGTGCGCCGGATTCAGCAAATAGTGCGTGATCTTTCGCTCCGGCACCGTTGCCAACTGGGCGTCCGGCAATTTCATCTTACACAAAAATCGTCTGCTCGCGACCCGGCCCGACGGACGCGATAAACAATTTCGCATTGCTCAATTCTGAAATTGCTTTCAGATACGCACGGGCTTTGGCCGGCAGTTGCTTGAACGTCTTGCATTTCTCCGTCGGCGTGAGCCAGCCTTCGAACTCGACGTAGATCGGCACGCACTCGGCGAGGATTTGCGCGTCGTTCGGCATGTAATCGTATTGCGTCTGGCCGTGGCGATAGGCGACGCAGACCTTGATGTTCGCCACCGTGTCGAGGCCGTCGAGGTTCGTGATGGCAAGGTCGTCAATGCCGTTGACCATCGTCGCGTGGCGCGTGGCGACGGAATCAAACCAGCCGCAGCGGCGCGCGCGACCGGTGGTCGCGCCGAACTCGCGGCCCATGCCGTGCAGCAGGTCGGAAATTTCCTGGTTCTCCGTCGGCAACGGTCCTTCGCCCACGCGCGTGGTGTAAGCCTTCAGCACACCGACGACGCGATCCATGCGGTTCGGCGGCACACCGGAACCGGTGCAGGCGCCGCCCGCCGTGGTGTTCGACGACGTGACGAACGGATAAGTGCCGTGGTCAATGTCGAGAAAAGTTCCCTGCGCGCCTTCAAATAAAACTTCCGCGCCTTGCCGCATCAAATCATGCAGCAGCACAACGGTGTTTTGCACAAACGGTTTCAAATACTGTCCGGCCTGGTTGTATTCCGCAAAAATGGTTTTGAAAGAAAGTGGTTTCGCGCCGAGCGATTTCAGCACGGCGTTATTTTCCTTGATGCGCGCTTCGAGCTTGGCTTTGAGTTTGACCGGATCAATCAAATCATTCACGCGCAGACCAACGCGCGCCGCCTTGTCGCCGTAGCACGGGCCGATGCCGCGCTTGGTCGTGCCGATTTTGTTTTTACCCTTGAGCACTTCACGCGCGCCGTCGAGTTCGCGGTGATACGGGAACACGACGTGCGCCGTCTCGCTCAACACAAAATTCTTGGGCGTGACTTTGACGCCATTTTTCTTGAGGCCTTCCATCTCGCTGACGAGGCCGATGGGATCGAGCACCACGCCGTTGCCGATGACGCACAATTTATTTTTGCGCAGGATGCCGGACGGGATGAGGTGCAGCACCGTCTTCTTGCCTTTGACGATGACCGTGTGGCCCGCGTTGTTGCCGCCCGCGTAGCGCACGACCACGCCCGCCGTCTCGGTGAGCACGTCAATGATTTTGCCTTTGCCTTCATCGCCCCACTGGGCGCCGACAAGAATTGTGTTCGACATAAATTTTAGTGGCACAGGCATCTTGCCTGTGCGGTTTTCTGCGGTTGCAACTCACAGGCAGGATGCCTGTGCCACTACCACGACAATAAAAATCCCCGGATGAAAATCCGGGCCTTCGCCGCGCCGAAGTGACCATGCCAATGCACGCTAGTTTTGAATCTTTTTTGTGAATCAAAAACCTGAACGCGAAGGCTACGGCCACGCAGGCGGGGCAAAGCGGCGGGGTCTTTGCCGGGAGAAGCTAGAAAACGGCGGCAGGCGTGTCAATTCTGCATTGCTCCCCGCAGTGTCCTGGTTTGAAACCGGAGCGCGGGTCTGTGACCCGCAGCCGCTTAATTTTCAGACCACCTTGCTGCGGCTCACAGAGCCGCGCTCCGACAAATTAGGACACTGCCTTGCTCCCCTGCCCTCCATTGGGTGCATCTTGAAACTGTTGCTGTTTGGCTCCCTCG
>JAYVQV010000539.1:0-3913 GCA_043776855.1 Limisphaerales bacterium
CGTGGTGACGAACGGCTTCTTCGCGAACCCGGATTATTTCACCGTCGTGAAGAACAGCTCGAACACGTTGCCCGTGATGGTGAACGATGTGATTTTGCCAAACCTCAACCCGCCGCTTTACATCAGCGGCGTCGGCATCGGCACGAACGCGCCGAGCCACGGCACGGTGACAATCAATGGCCCCGGCACCGGATTAATTTATGTGCCGACCGCGAACTTCAACGGCGGCGATGACTTCACTTACGAAATCACCGATGGCAGCCCGCTGCGCGCGCTCGGTCACGTCCACGTTGAAATTCTCGATACGTCGAAAGCGCGTTCCAATCCCGACACGTTCCGCGTCGCGCGCGAAAGCACGAACAACATTTTGCTCGTGATTTCCAACGACTACCCGTTGCCCAAGACGCCCGGCAGCTACACGATTAACGGCCTGCAAACAAACGGCGTTCACGCTTTGATTTCTTGGAGCGGCACGAATGGTAACAACTCGCTGCGTTACTCGCCGAACACCCGCTTCATCGGCGTGGATCATTTCAGCTACGAATTCGTGGACACGCTCGGCAATCGTGGCACGAACGCCGTGACGGTCACCGTTGGCAACCTCGCGCCGCTGGACGATGCGTTCAACGTCGTCTCCGGTTCCGCGACGAACGTGCTCGATGTGCGCGCGAATGATTTTGCCTACCCCGACACAAACGCGCTCCGCGTCATCGCCAGCATCGGCGCGACCGATCACGGCGGCACAGCGGTGACGAACAGCGGCGCGACGGCCATTCTCTATTCGCCCGCGCCCGGCTTCGTCGGCGTGGAGCATTTCAATTATCAGTTGAACGACGATTCGGGAAATGCCTTCACCGCGAATGTCGCCGTGACGGTGCGCCGCCTTGGTTCCGACCGCGATACGAACACCGTGACGATGACCGTCGTGGGCGTGAATGATTTGCCGACGATTGTTGGCGCGCAAAACCATTTCCACATCACCGACAAGATGACGGTGAAGCCGTTCACGAACATCGTCATCGGCGACCGCGACGAGTTTGGTTTCCAAACGAACGTGCTCACCGTGAGTCTGGACAACGCGGTGAAGGGAACGCTGACGAACCTCGGCGGCTTCGTAAATATTTCGCCCGGCGTTTATCAGATGCAGGATTCGCCGCCGGCCATCACGGCGTCGTTGAAAACTTTGGTCTTCGTGCCGACCGAGAATCGCATCATCGTGCCGACTTCCGAGACGACGACGTTCACCATCGTGGCGAACGACAGCTATGTGCTCTCGCCCATCAGCAACAGCGTGACGACGGTCATCGTGGATTCCGTGAATGACGCGCCGGTGATTTCAGGAACGCAAGGCGGTTTCCAGATCAACGACAAGCAAACCGTGCAGCCGTTCACCAACGTGGTCATCACGGAAGTGGACGACTCCACGTTGCAATCGCTCATCGTGCGCGTGAGCCTCGACAACAGCGCGAAAGGCGTGCTGCAAAATCTCGGCAGCTTCACCAACGCTGGCGGCGGCGCGTATGTGATGCAAGGCATCGCGGCGAACATCACCGCGTCGCTCAAGACGCTGCGCTTCGTGCCGACGGAAAATCGCATCACCGTGCCGACGACGGAGACGACCACCTTCACCATCAGTGTGAATGACAGCTTCACCGCCGCGCCGGTCACGAATAATGCCACCACTGTTTTTGTCACCGCGACGAACGATCCCGCGACCATCTTCGGTGTGCAAGGCGGCTTCGCCATCAACGACAAGCAGACCGTTGCGCCGTTCACGAACGTCGTCATCGCGGACGTGGACGACCTGACGATTCAGCCGCTGTTCGTCACCGTCGCGCTCGATGTGGCGGCGAAGGGCGTGCTGCAAAATCTCGGCGGCTTCACCAATTCCGCGCCGGGCATTTATACGATGCTCGCCACGGCGACGAATGTTTCCGCCAGCATCCGCAACCTGGTTTTCCGCCCGACGGAAAATCGCATCCTCGTGCCGACTTCGGAACTGACCACGCTGACCATCTTTGTGGATGACGGTTTCCAATCGCCGCTCATCACGAACGCGTTCACGACCATCACCGTCACCGCGACGAACGACGCACCGACCATCGTGGGAACCGCGACGAACAGCATCACCGACAAGCAGACGACGCTGCCGTTCTCCACCGTGACGTTTGGCGACGTGGACAATCTCGCCGCCGTCCCGCCGAACCCGCAGCCGCTCACCGTCCGCATCGTCATGGACAATCTGGACAAGGGCAGCCTGCAAAACCTTGGCGGCTTCACGGTGGTTTCCAATGGCGTATTCCAGTTGACTGGTTTTGCGCCAGCGGTGACGACGAACATTCGCGGCATCATTTTTGTGCCGGTGGAAAATCACATCATCGTGCCGACGACTTCGCAGATTCATTTCGCCATCAGCGCGGATGACACCTTCATGGCGCTGCCCACGACGAACCGCGCGGCGGTGAATGTCACGGCCGTCAACGACACGCCGACCATCGCGGGAACGGTCGCGGGCCAGACCGTTTACAATCGCGCGACGATCAAGCCGTTCAGCGGCGTGCTGATCACGGAAATTGACAACGACCGCCAGCAGGCGTTGCGCACGACCATCACGCTCGACAGCGCGAGCAAAGGATTTTTGAGTTCGCTCGGCGGCTTCACAGATTTGGGCGGCGGCGTCTATTCGATTGGTTCCTCCAATGGTGTCATCACGGCGGCGAACATCACGGACGCGATTCGCGGGCTGGTGTTTAATCCGACCACCGCGAGCCGCGTGTCGCCGGGCGTGAACGAGACGACGCGCTTCACGATTCGCGTGGATGATTTCTTCGCGCCGACCGTCGTGGACTCGAACACAACGGTCATCGCCATTGATCCGTTCGTCGGCAAAGTCATCGCGAGCGACCGCACGAACACCGCGCAGTTCGGCTGGTCGGTGGCGACGCTCCGCGACCTCGCCGTCATCGGCGCTCCGCGCGACACGAGCACGAATGCCGGTTCCGCCTACCTCTACGCGCGCAGCCTCGACGGCTCGAACACTTGGACGCAGATCAAAAAATTCATCGCCCCGGACGCGCGCAACTCGGATGAATTCGGCTACGCCGTGGGCATCAGCGAAGACACGGTGGTCGTCGGCTCGCGATTGGCCGATGTCGGCGCGGCGGCTGACGCGGGCGCGGCGTATGTTTATGCGCGCAACCAGGGCGGCTCAAACCAGTGGGGCTTCGTGAAAAAATTGTTGCCGAACGACGGCGCGGCGGGTGATCAGTTCGGCCTCTCCGTCGCGGTGAGCAACACGCTCATCGCCGTCGGCGCTCCGCTGGCGACCGTCGGCCCGTTGGGCGCGGCGGGGAAAGTTTATCTCTTCGAGCGCGACCAGAACGGCGCGAACCAATGGGGTCAGACCCGACGTCTCGTCGGCACGAACGTCCTGGCCGGCGACAACTTCGGCGCCGCCGTCGCCCTCAGCGGTGACACGCTGGCGGTCGGCGCACCGTTGGTGGATGTGGGCGCGTCGGGCGATGTGGGCGGAGTTTTCATCTTCGGTCGCAACCAGACCGGCGCGGGCCAGTGGGGCCTGGTCAGAAGAATCATTGTCACCAACGCTCCCGTCGGCGACCGGCTCGGCCTTGCCGTCACCATCAGCGGCGACCATGTGGCGGCCGGGGCGCCGTTCGCCGATGTCGGTGCGGTTGCCGACGCGGGCGCGGCGTATGTCTTCAACCGCAACCTGAACGGCGCGGATCAATGGGGTCTCGTTAAAAAATTCACGCTGACGAACGACGTTGCGGGTGACCGTTACGGCAGCTCCGTTTCCATCAGCGACGATTCGCTCGTCGTCGGTGTGCCGTTCGCCGATCTGCCGGGAACGAATGACACCGGCATTGCTTACCTCTACCAACAGAATTCCGGC
>JAYVQV010000540.1:0-15486 GCA_043776855.1 Limisphaerales bacterium
GAACGTGAGATCGTTCTGATGATACTTGCGGTGAATCGGTTCGTGTTTGAAATAGCCGAGCGTGTCGTGCATCCAGCCCATGTTCCACTTGAAGGTGAAACCAAGCCCGCCAATGTAAGGCGGGCGCGTGACCTGCGGCCAGGCGGTGGATTCTTCGGCGATGGTGACGACGCCGGGAAATTCCGTCTGCGTGATGTGATTAAACTTTTTGAGGAACTCGATGGCTTCAAGATTTTCGCGTCCGCCGTGTTGGTTCGGAATCCATTCGCCCGCCTTGCGCGAGTAGTCGAGGTAAAGCATCGAGGCGACCGCGTCCACGCGCAAACCGTCAATGTGAAAGCGTTCACACCAGAAGAGCGCGTTGGCGACGAGGAAGTTTGAAACTTCGTTGCGACCGAAATTAAAAATGAGCGTGCCCCAGTCCTGATGCGCGCCTTTGCGCGGGTCTTCGTGCTCGAAGAGCGCGGTGCCGTCGAACTTCGCGAGCGCCCATTCATCGCGCGGAAAATGCGCGGGAACCCAGTCCACGATGACGCCGATGCCGGCCTTGTGCAGTTCGTTCACGAGAAACTGAAAATCTTCCGGCGTGCCGAAACGGCTGGTCGGCGCGTAAAAGCCGGTGACCTGATAACCCCACGAAGGATAAAACGCGTGCTCCGCCGGCGGCATGAATTCAACGTGCGTGAATCCCATGCGCTTGAGGTAGCCCACGAGCGGCGTGGCGAGTTCGCGGTAGCTCCACGATTCCACGGCGTTTTTTTTCTGCCACGAACCGAGGTGCATTTCATACACGCTCATCGGCGATTTCAAGGCGTCCGTCGCCCGACGCTTTTTCAACCACGCATCATCGGTCCACTTGAATTTTTTCGTGTCCCAGACAATCGCCGCCTGCTTGGGCGCAACTTCAAAGAAGAAACCGAACGGATCGGTGTTTAGTTTGACGTGGCCGTGCGCGTCGCGAATCTCAAATTTGTAATGCGCCCCCTGCCCCACGCCGGGAATAAAAATTTCCCACACGCCCGACGCACCGAGCAGACGCATCGGATTAAAACGCCCGTCCCAATTATTGAAATCGCCAACGACGCTGATGCGTTGCGCGTTCGGCGCCCACACGGCGAAGCTCGTGCCGTGCACGCCGTCAATCGTGCGGAGTTGCGCGCCGAGTTTGTCGTAAATTTTCCGCTCGTCGCCTTTGCCGAACAAAAACAAATCCGCCTCACCGAGCGTGGGCAGGAACGAATACGCATCGCGCACATGACGGGTCTTGCCCTGCTTGGGGGTGATGACGAGGTCGTAGGCATAGACCGCAGTCGCCAGTTTGGTGACGCCTTCAAAAATGTCGGTGTTGGGAATGCGTTCCAGCGCGAACTTCGGCTTGTCCTGCTCATGCACCGGCTGGATCTCGACTTTTTTGGCGTCGGGCAACAGTGCGCGGACGACTACGCCGGACTTGTCACCCAGTGGATGCATTCCCAAAAGCGTATGGGGTGATTGATGTGTGAGTTCAACGAGGCTGCGAAGTTCGTCGGGAGTGAGAATCATGGGATGGATTTAACACAACGCCCAGTCAAAGGCACGAATTTTTGAAAGCCGGAAAATTTTATCCCCCGGTTTTGATTTCTTTGAGAATGGTGGTGTCAGCTTGCGGCAAACTGCCAATCCTGACGTTGACGTGTCGGCTCATTGATTTCTGGAAGTGGTGGTGACCGTGCGTTCCGCCTTGAGCGTGTGGCCGGCCTTGAGCGTGTCCTCAACGAATTGCAGAAAGCCGCCCACCGGATGGCAGGGAATCACATCGAACGGCACGAACAACTCCCCGGCACGAATCACGTTCTTGTCGTGCGCGTCAAACACGCCGAGATTATCTGCCGCCCGGTAATAGGCAGATGAAGTGATCTTCCGAAAGCCCTGGCTCTGAAACCACGCGTCAATCTCCGCTTCCGTCACCGGCACGATGTCAAAGCGCGGTTGCGATGTGACGATGGCCAGTTCCTCGTCCGCCTGCCAGAGGATGCCCTCCAGCCGGTTCAAGCCGGGAATCAATTCATTGTGCAACGCCAGCCGTTCGAGATATTCCAGCGGCGTGGCTTCCCAAAGATGAAATCGCCGTGCGTCCTGACTTGAAGACACCAGCGCGAGTTCAATGCCGGGAGAAAGGCCGAAGATACCACCACGAGTGACTTTGAAAACGCGTTCACCCTCCTGAAAAATATCGTGCTCCATTCCACCCCGGCCCAGGCGCGGCAGGATGGATTCGGGATTCAACAGCAGGCCCAAACCGGCTGCCCATTGACGAAGACTTTCTTTCTGGCGGGCGACAGTGGGTGGCCCAGATGCTTCTCCACCTGTCGGCGGAATTCCTCGGAGGTAGGCGAGCGCCGCGCAGACAAAATCTGGTCTATCTGCTCCGAAGTGAGGAGCGGCTTGACCTCTGGCAATTGATTCGTCTGTTGTTTCACTGGCCATGACCTTAACTCCAAACCCCTGATTCTACAAGGGAGTTTTTCATGTGCCCGACTTGTCACCCAGTGGGTGCATTCCCAAAAGCGTATGGGGTGATTGATGTGTGAGTTCAACGAGACTGCGAAGTTCGTCAGGCGTCAGAATCATGAGATTGGTTTAACACAACACCGGCACAAAGGCACGATAAACCAACGCCGGAAATAATCACGCGCGGCGTGGATGTCCGGGCACCAACTTGAAGTCAGAACAAAATCACCGGCCCACGAAAAGCACGTCGAGGTTGCCGGGGCCGCCCCGTCCACCGCGTCCGCCGCGCTGGCCACCGGCGGGCGGGTTCGTGGCCGGCGACGGCGTGGCCGCTTCAACTTGCGGCGCGCGCTCCGTGCAGATCAGAACGATCACATTGTTCCTGGTATCGAGCGAAGAAGTTTTGCAGCCGGATTTGGTCGTCACCGTTTGGGCCACCGCAAAACTCGTGGGACTGCTTTCTTTGATGATGCTCAACGTGCCGTCGCGTTGCGAACTGAACGCCTCCATCGTTTTGGGATTGAAACCACCGCCGTCCGTGCCATTGCCGATCGGCAGCGTGGCGAGAATTTTCCCATCGTCAGCGTTGAGGATGACACAATTCTGGCTGTGGCACATGGCGAAGAGGATGTGGTTTTTCGCGTCAAGTCCGAGACCGGCCGGACCATCGCCCTTCTCGCCGAGGCTGTAATGCGCGGTCACCTTCATCGTTTTCACATCCACGACGGCGATATTATTTTTGTCTTCAATGTCCACATAGAGGTGACCTTTGCCATCGCTGGCGGCTTGCTCCGGCGCACCCCCCAGATCAATCGTGCCAACGATCGCGCCATCCTTGGGATCAATCACCGTGACGTTCGGGGCTGAATGACTGAAGACATAGACGCGTTCCGTCAACGGTTCAAAAAGAATGCCATCCGGGTTGCCCTGCACTTCAATGCCCTTGATTTTTTGAAGGGTCTGCGTGTCGAACATCCCCACCGGCTTGCTGCTGCTGAAACCATGGTGCGTCTTGGAATCAACCGCCACACCGCGCCCGCTGATGTTGGTGATCGTGCCGACCAGATCATGCTTGTCCAAATCGAACACAAACGTCTGACCACCGCGCGGCACATAGACGCGCCGGGCATCGTTGTCCGCATAGACATAATCAATGCCGCCATTGCCCATGAGCTGGGTGGTGGCGAGAACTTTGTAGGGCGCATCGGCTTGGGCAACGACGTTGCCGGCCAGCAGACCGATGCCCGTCAGGGAAAGGAGGCGTAAGAAAGTTTTCATAAGTTAGATTGGATGTTCAAGGATGTTTGGCTAACCGAGTTATTGCAATTCGGTTCAAACGAAGCAATCACCTTTTGGATTATGACAAAAAATTCATCATCGGAGGCAATCCTCCGTCATCCGTATATTGGATTTACTTTGACTGGGTTTGACTGGGTTTGACTCTTCGGCGGAGGCCGTGGCTTTGGTAATGAACTTGGTGCAGATGTCGCGTTCGCTAAGCGATTTTTTATCAACCCCAGACATGCCTTATAGCAGGCATCGTAAGCCAAGAAAAGTCTGAGGCAAATAAAAAGCTGCACGCTGACAACGTTAATGGTTTAAGCGAACAAGCGTAGGAAGCTCGCGGGAGAAAAGAAAAGAGCCCGGACACTACTCCGGGCTCGATAAACAACACACTAATTTTTTGTTGGAGTCACTACTTCCAACGCAGACAGCATAACACAGGCTGGCTGGCTGGCTTGTCACCAGTGCTGGGGACAACGGATGAAAAAATTGGCGGTCAGATTTTCCGGCAAATTTCGGCGAGCTGGCGGCGGGAAACTTCGGGAGCGCCTTCGGTCCAGACAACGAAGTGGGCGCGGGCGAGCTTTTGTTCCGCCGGCATTTGTGCGGCGAGGCGCTGGCGGGATTGTTCGGGCGACCAACCGCGCGCGGCCAGACGTTCGCGCTGGGTGACGGGCGAACAGGCAAGGCAGATGATTTTGTCGAACTGATTTTCCGCCTGTGTCTCAAACAGGAGCGGGATGACAACTACCGCGAGCGGGCAGTTTTCTTTCCGCCATTCCACCACTTGCGCTGACCAATGTTCGCGGATGCGGGGATGGAGAATGGCTTCCAGTTTTTCGCGGGCGGCGGTATCCGTGAAAACAATTCTGGCGAGTTCGGCGCGCCGGAGTTTTCCGTCTGGGGCGATCAAATGCTGGCCGAAGTTGTCAGCAATTTCTGCAAGCGCGGGCTGGCCGGGCGAGACAAGCTCGTGGGCGATTTCATCCGTGTCCACGACCCGGGCGCCGAGTTGCAAAAGAAAACCGGCGGCGGTGGATTTTCCCATCCCCACGCCGCCGGTCAAACCGCAGAGTTTCATTTCAATTAGGGGCCTAGGATTACGCGGTAGAACCGGACCGGGTAATTCGTGGCGGTCACGTCGGTAAAGACGAACGGCGTAATGTTGGTGTTAATAGACGACCAAGCAATTGGTGCAATCAGGTTGGTGGCGGCCTGAACGATGGTGCTCATGGCCCCGCCGCCATTGGTGATGGTAAAGGTCGGCTGGCCACCGGCAAAAGTCACGCTGCCAAACGCCGAGGGCGAGAATACGCCGACGTTAGCAATCGCACCCGCCGTGTCGTTGTCCGGGTTCGGGTCGGTCGTGGCGGTGGTGACGGTGGCGCTGTTAGTATAAGTGCCGATGACGCTAGAACTGAAAGTGAGGCTCAAGGTGGCTCCGGTGTTAGTAGCCAGATTGCCCACGCTCCACACGAGCGATGAACCAAACTGGACAACCGAGCCTTGGGAAGAACCGTTGCCGACATAGGCCAAGCCAGCACCAATCGGCATGAGATCCGTAACGACGATGTTGGTGGATGCGGACGGACCAAAGTTGGTCACGCACACAGACACGGTCCAGTTGGCACCGAGGCTCACATTCGCAACGGCAGGTGAGGAATACAATTGACTGTCCGCCGCGTAGCCGACCGGGTTGGCGCTGGTGAGGTTGAGATACCAGCCGGTGTTGATGGCACCGATATCAAGCAGTTTGTCGTCCTGAACAAACAAATACCAATTACCGTTCGGATCCGTGCCGTTCATCAGCCCCAAGGTGGTTCCCCAAGGCGAATGCGGGGCGGTCACTGGTGTCGGGGCGGTTGTCAGGGGCAAAGGATTGGTGATGTTCAAGGTATATTGCCCCAAGCTGGCGTAGGCGGAATAGCCCGTGGTCAACGGATTCCGAGCGCCGCGCCCGGTGATGGCGACATAGTATTTTCCATTGCTGACCGGCAGGTTCAAATTAATGCCGTGCGTTCCCGTCACAGAGTCCACCGAATCCAAATTAGTGATGATATTTTGAGACCCATCATAGACGGTCAAAATCGCATGTAAATCACTGGCAAGCGGCCAGTTTGAGAACGTAATTGAGGCCGTGCCGGAACCGGTCTGAAAATAGAAAAAGTCAGATTCTCCGGAATGAGTGATGATACCGTTGGTGAATGAGTTGACACCCGGCATGAGGCTGGCGGTGTTAAGGGCATTACCGAAATCAGGCGAGCGATAGTTTAAACCCGTTGAAGTAATTATCGCCAGCTCATCTTCCTGATTGTTGGCATTGAGATACTCACCTTTGGCCCACTGCACAATCGGCACATAATATCCGACACCCATAATGGGCGCCCAGTTACCCTGCCCGTTATAATAGTCCGTAATCACGCCGTTAATGTCCGTGCCCTGATGCAACAGGCCGACACTATGTCCAACTTCATGGCTGACGGCTTCAGCAATATATTTTGGGTTGTTCTGCAACTGTTCCGGGAAAATCAGTGACGGCTTGTGAATATCACCCACTTCATTAAACACACCTACATAAGAAATGCCGCCGGCATTTGGAGCAATGATAGCGCTAATCGGGCTGATCAGCGCGCGCACGCCAAAAACCTGATCACCGAAACTGCTGCGCGTCAACGCTGATTCACCGGGGTATTCGGTGGTCACGTCCACATCAAAGGGCGCGTAATCTTCCGCCACGCTAAACCAGACCTGCTGGATGATCGTCTGCTCGTTGGTGCCAAACGAAGCTGGGTTGCCGTCAATATCCCAAGGCGGCGCGACGATGTCGTTGCCATTGTTGAAATCAGTGTTCCATTGGGTGCCAGAAATGGTGTGTCCGTCAAAATCAAGATAGATGGTTCGGGTCGAACCCGGCTTGCTGTGCAGAAAAAAAGTGTTGGTCAACGGG
Organism: Limisphaerales bacterium; assembly: GCA_043776855.1. Classification (GTDB taxonomy): domain Bacteria; phylum Verrucomicrobiota; class Verrucomicrobiia; order Limisphaerales; family UBA11358; genus UBA11358. The sequence goes on from JAYVQV010000540.1 coordinate 6,722, forward strand.
AGCAATTTCATCGGCAAGCCGGCAACGACCGGGCTGTTGGAAGAAACTGCCAAACCCTCACAAACATAATAAAGCAAGCCATTGCCGTCCAAGCGCAAGGAAGTTCCAGCTTGCAACAACGACTGCAGTTGAGCCGACGTTTTTCCATAATGGGCGGCGACCGCCGCCAGATTGGTTCCCAATGCCGTGATGGCCGACTCCCCGGTCAAACCCGGAGTTAAAGACAACGCCGGCATGGCCGGAAAGGCCGCCGACAAATTGGAGGCGGTCAACACCAAGGCGGCAAGCAGCAGGCTTGATCCATTGTTCAAAAAAATCTTCCTCATAAAAATCTCTCGTTAAAAGTTTTCGCGTTTCACGGGAACGGCAGCACCGGGAAGAAGCCGGTGGGCTTGTTCGTGCCGGTGGTGAGGCGACTGGCTTGAGGCAACGAAGGAAAGTTCGTTGCATCGTCAAACGTCAGGACCACATTCGTGACCGACAAGCCACTCCCGGCATTGGCCATAATCAAAGTGTTCGTGCCGGACGGTGACATGACCAGCGCGTCCACATCCGCCGGATAGGGATGCGTCAGCCGGTTCAGCGTCACGGTGGACTTGACCAAGGAAACCCCAATGCCGCTGACATTGATAACAGACGGATAGGGCGAAGCGTTCGTGTTGTCATTGATGACAATGGTCGTGGCGTTGGAAAATACCCGCGTCCACGCGCCGACAGTGAAGGTGAACGACGCACTGCCGATAAATTTGGCGTTATCATACAGCTTAAAGGTAGGCGCGATGGGTAATGAGTTGGTGCCATTCACGACAAAGGTGAACGGGCGGGAAACGGAATGGCCATAGACGGCCAGGCTGCCGTAACTCTGCGACGACGGGCTGGGAGCAAGCACGCCATTGGTGGCCAGCAGGTTCGCCACCAAATTGGTGACGTTCAAGCCAGCACTGTCCCGGAAACCAAACAGCACGGTGACGGTCTCATTGGAATCCAGAATTCCGTTCGGGACGCCGGCACCGGATTCAGAAATGAGCTGCGCGCCAGCGGGGACGACATAGCTGCCGCTGTCTTCCAAGATCGTCAAGGTGGCCGCACTCGGCGGGACAAGGTAGCCACCGGTCGGATTGAACAACTGCATCATCGCGGAAAGATTCGGCTGCACCTGACTGTTGGCGATGATCGGGACGCCAAAGCCCTTCACCGTGTCGCCATTGGTAAACGTCAGCGTCCCGTTCGTGGCGGTAAAGTTCACACCACTAACCGCCGTGCCGTTGGTCACGATGTAGTCAACCGACACCACGCTATCGGTGTAGCCGGTCCGATACACATTGATGTTGGCCAGCACACCATTCTCGAAGATGGTGTAGGCGGATTGGGAAAACCGCAGACCGGAATTGCTATCCACGATAACAACGGATTGGGTGCGATAGGGCGTAATCTGCCCCGGCGCGGTTACGTTGGTGAGCACAACCGTGAAGGTATGGTTGCCATTGACCAGACTGTTGTTATAGATCGGGACGGTGAAAGTGTTGGTCACGATGCCGTTGGTGAACACCAACGTGCCGCTAGTGGACTGGTAATCAATGCCGTTCTTGGCCGTTCCATCCACCGTGTAATAATTTACGGACAGCGGAACATCATTGCTGGTCAGCAGCACAGGTTCCACGCGCGGGTTGGAACAGACAACGGTTATGATTGCCGTGCCGGCATTTTTCAGAACGCTGACATTGTTGGTGACAAAACTCACGCCGGCGTCGGCATCTTGAATGATGACGACGGTGTTGCTGGGATTAATGATTTGAGCCCCCACGGAATTGGTCAGGCTCATGCCAAAGAGTAAATCACCGGTCACATTGGTATTGTTGATCAGCGGCACACTGATGGACTTGGTGGTTTCGCCATTGGTGAACGAAAGAACACCGGCGGTAGTCAGGTAATTGACACCGGCATGGGCAGCATTGGTTCCCGTGCCATCCACGGTTTTGTAATACACGGAAGCGGATCCGGCTGTGTTGTAAGCTCGGATGACATTGACGTTGGCAAAACTCAGGTTTTCCTGACAAGTGTTTGTGGCTGCGGCAAAAAACACCCCCGCGTCATTATCCTGCACCGTCACCACCGTCTGGGTGGCGGTAGAAAGTGTGGCACCAATGACACTGTTCAACTGGACAGTGAATGCCACCGGGCCTTGAACAAGGTTATTATCAATGAGTGGAACAATGATGGACCGGCTGGTTTCGCCATCACTGAAGGTAAGGCTGCCAATCGTCGTGGAGTAGTTGATGCCGGGAACCGCCGTTCCGGGGATGGTGACGTATTGAACCGAAGCCACGCCACCGGAGCCATTGGTGCGAACCACCGTAACGGAGAGGCTCACGTTACTTTCCACAACGACGAGCGAGTTGCTCAACATGCCGAATGTTCCGGGCTGGTTGGTGCCGCGGATAGTCAGGACGGCATTGGAAGGATCAGCATAGGTTGAATTGACGAGATTCGACAGGGTCAAGAACACAGTCCGATCCCCAATCTGCGAACCGCCAGGGAGAATCGGGATGAAGACGGACTTCACCGAGTCGCCGACATTGAAGTTGAGCGTAACATTAGTGGGCGTGTAGTCCGTGCCAGAAATGGCCGTGCCATTGGTGGTCGTGGCCAAGACGACGGAAGACACGCTGTTGCTGCCGGAGCGGACGACGTCAATTTGGGCGATGCCGGTCAACACCAGCCGCGACACAGAATAATTCGGCGAGGAGAAACGGGTCGTAGTGTCCACGTTCAATATGGTCAACACGGCGTTGGTCTGGTCACCATAATCAGTGGCGTCCGAGAGGTTCAGGCTCACGGTCAGGTCAGGAGTCGGAACGCCGTCACGAATCAGCGGCACGGCAACAATTTCTTGCACTTCTCCCTCGGGAAAGATCACCGTGTTCGTTTGCCCGGTGTAATTAACAGCGTTGACTGCCGTGTCATCTGAGGTGGAGAAGACAACCGAATTTATGCCGGTTGTGCCGCCAATACGACGGATGGTAATGAAGGCATTGACACCATCTTCAGCTGCCTGATAGCTGGCCGAAGTGAATTCAAATCCGCCACTACCGGCAATGGAACCGCCGTTAAGACGGACGATGCGGTTGTGGGGGGAATTGTTGAATTTGGTAAAGCCACCACCGAGCACAATCCCCTGATCGTAGTGTTGCACCAAGCTGGCATAGATGGCGGCGTTGGCACCCGATCCGAAGTTAATGGTCGGATCCTGTGTGCCGTCTTCATATTTCAACCGGGTGACATTGTTGCGGGTTATGCCATTGGCTTGAGAAAATTCGCCCGCAACCAAGATGCCGTTGTCAGCCTGAATAAACAAAGAGTTCACACGACCATTGGGGCCAGAGCCGAGATTGGAAGCAAAAAAGCCATCTACACTGGCCTGACCGGCGTCATCATAAACGCGGGCGACATGCGGAGAAAAATAGGTCCCGAAGGCGTCAGATACATTTGTGAAATCACCGCCGATCACAAACCCGCCGTCATTTTGGATGACAATGGTGCGCACCGCTGCGTCAGCTGTGAAATTGGTCATGAAACCGGTGTCCACCGAACCGTCCACGTTGAGGCGGACAATGTGAGCCGCCGGTTGGTTGTTGAGGGTGGTAAAAGCGCCGCCGACCAGAACTTTTCCGGCAAATGGTGAATTGGTCGGATAGACTGCCACGGCGTAAACTGTTCCATTCGGGCCAAAGCCAGCATCGAAGGAACTATCCACCGAACCGTTGTTGTTGAGACGCGAGAGAAAAGGCTTGGTGCTGGTGCCAACGGCCTGAAAAGCACCCCCGACATAAAGCTTGCGGATTCCGCTGATGAAGGTTTCAGCGAGACTGTAAACCGTATCATCAGCGCCTATTCCGGGATTGAATCCCGTGTCCAAAGTGCCGTCGAGCATCAAACGGGAAAGCCGGGTCCGAACCACACCGTTGACGGCAGTAAATTTGCCGCCGATTATCAGCCGGTCATCGGTCTGGTTCACGACCGCGTAGACATCGGAGTTGGGGCCGGCCAATCCATAAAGAAAACCGCTGGAGTCGGTGGTGCCATCCGGATTGATGCGGGCAATATTATTTTTCGGAGAACCATTGACGAATCCAAAACTGCCGGCGGCAATCAAAGCGCCGCTAGACTGCTGTGCCAAGGCGTAAACCGGGCCGTTTATCCCGGGATCCGCATTGAACGCGGGGTCAGGTGTGCCCGGTGTGTTATTATAGACGAAGGAATCCACAATATTCACCTGGGCATTGGGATACTGGCCGAAGGCAGTGCCGGGATTTCCGCTCACCAATTGAACAAAAAAGTTGAAATCAACGGGCGCAAGATTGTCATTAAAGCCATCATCGAAGATCGGAATGGAAATCGTTTCGCTGATATCGCCCGGAGCAAAAGTGATCTGATTTGTTTGCCCTTCGAAATTGACGTCCGCGATGGCCGCACCATTGAAGGTTTTATAGTTGATGTTGGCGGTGCCAGCGGTAGAACCGGTGCGGTTGACCGTCAAGACCACCGCGCCACCGTTTTCATTCACGAGGTATTGCGGCTGGGTGAAAGAGAACGTGCCGATAAAATTATCGTTCGTGATGGTGACGACCGCATTGGAAACGATTCCAAGCAACGCCGGCGCATTAGTGCCATTGAGGGTTGGATTCACCAGACTCACGTTGAAAAGAAGGTTCGGTGTGCCGATGGCGCCGTTATTCACCAGCGGGACGGGGACAATTCTGGAAGACACATCGCCGTTGTTCCAAATCAGCGTATTGGTCAGACCAAGATAATCCTGCTGGTTGATGGCCGAACCGTCGGCGGTAACCAGCTTGACGGACAAAGTGCCCTTGTTGCCCACCACGCGGTTGACCGTGATGTAGGCGTTGGTTCGGCTCAATGGCGAAAGATAATTGGTGGCGCTTAAGGTGAGGAAGCCTTGAAAGTTCTGGTTGATGATCCGCAGCACGGTATTGCTGATGCCGTATGAAGCCAGAGCATTGACCGGAGCCTGAAGGGCGCTGATCTGCAAGTTGACGAATTTTTCCACCGTGGAAACGTAATTACTCTGGCGCACATTCACCAAGAAAGAATTGCTGCTGACCCCGTTGAGGAATGTCAAATTCCCGCTCGTCGGAACATAATCCGAACCGGCGATGGCCGTGCTGCCAACGGCGGTCGTCGCGTATTGCACCGACACCCGCCCGAACAGGCCATTCGAGCGCACGACGGGGATGGGGAAATTGCCCACGACACCGATGTAGTTCGTGGTCGTAAAACCAATCGTCCCCGCCGCCTGCTGGTTGTCCACCACGGTCATCGGAACGAACGAAGTGCCCAGCGCCACGCCCAAGGGAATGTTCTGGCCGCCAAGATAGAACTGATCCGCGTTCGGCGGATTCGCCAGTTGCAGCTTGGCTGAAAGATCGCCGGCGGTCGCCTGATTGTTCAGCAGCGTGAGATTAAATTGCGCCTTGGGATCGGGGAATTCCTGACCCGTGATGCTCGTGATAAAAGTATTGTTGCCAAACAATCCGTCCGCGTGCATCCGCGTGTAAGGACTAGGCAAGTAATCGCGCACACCGAAGTAATTCCAGTGGATGCCGAACGTCGGCGTCAGTCCGACATAGGTGTAGTCCACGCCGGGAAGCGCAAGCTGCGGAACCACGGAGAAGTTCGCAGCGGCATAACCCAAGTTGCCGTTGGCGCGAACCAGGCTGATAAACATGGACGACGATGTCTTGCTGGCGGAATAGGAGCTTTGCAAAAATCCGATGTTGCCAGGGCCGACCGTGGAGCCACCGACTAGACGCGCCACGTTGCTGCGGTTACGCACACCCTCGCGGGAATTCGCCATGAACACGGCGTTTGCGTAGTCAGTCGGACGGGTTTGGGGGTTCACCTGCCCGCCACCCACCTGATCAAACGAGCCGCCGATCATCACCCCGCCATCAGGATGAACCGCCGAGCTGAAGACCGCTCCAATCGGATCATTGAAACGTTCGCGCGCCAGACCGGCAAACTGGTTGTAGGCGGTGTCCATGAATGTCGTGTCCACCGTGCCGTCGGAATTCATCCGCGAAAAGCCCGTTCGCCGGGTGCCGTTGACGTTCAGAAATGAACCGCCGATGTAGAACGTCCCGTCGCTTTGCAGGTCAATGCTGAAAACCGTCGAGTCCGGCCCCGTGCCGGGCTGAAACGACGGATCAAAAGCGCCGGTGCCATCCAAACGCACCAGCCGGTTGTAGTTCAAATTATTCGCCGCCGTAAATTCTCCGCCGTAGATCGCATAGCCGTTGCTCTGAACGGCCAGTGACCAGACCGGGGCGTTCATCCCCTTGTTGGCATCATAGGCGTAGTCGAATGAGCCGTTGCCGTTCAGGCGGGCGATGTTGTCCTGATTCAAAACTCCGCCCGCCGAGGTGAAGCTGCCGCCGAGATAAACTTTATCGCCCAAAGAATACTTGATGGACGCCTGATAGAACCAAACTGTTCCCGGATTGCCATTGCCCTGGTTCATCACGATGGTTATCGCGTTCGTCACAAAAGCGCCGACCGGCCCGAACGGAATCACCAAGTGTCCCACGCCGTTGGTGACTTTCGTGTCGTAAATCAAAATCGCATTCGTGTCGCCGTAAAAAACTTTCATCCGATCCGGGACGAAAACAAAATCGTAATCCACCGTCAGCAAGCCGGAAGTCGCCGGCAGGTTTGAAATAAAATTGGTGTCCTCCAGTTGTCCGCCAGCGGCATTGCGCTTGATGTCCAAGGAGGCGATCTGCTGGCCGATGGTATAGACCGGTCCCTTGATGGCTCCGCCGGGATTGAAGGTGACATCCAAAGTGCCGTTCGTATTCAGACGCGCGACATTGGTGATGGCCACGCCGTTGTAGCTGCTGAAATTGCCGCCGATGAGAATTTTTCCGTCCAACTGCTGCGAGATGGCATAGACCGGGCCATTCGCGCCCGATCCGGGATTGAAAGTTGTGTCCAAGGAACCGTTGGCGTTCAGGCGCGCGATGTTGCCGCGCGCGACTCCGTTGAAAGAGCTGAAACTGCCGCCGATGTAGCAGCGGAATTCGGGAATGGTCTCATCCATCACGACCGTGTTGATGTAATCACTAAATCCCGGAACCGCGCCGATGCCCACGGAGGTGTCGAACGTGGTGTCGAGCGATCCGTTTCCGTTGATGCGCGCGATGCAATTCCTCGGGGTGCCGTTGTAGCTATAAAATTCGCCGACGATCACCGTTTGGTAATTCGCCGTCAAAGACGCGCTGGCGCTGTTGTAAGTGGCAACGCTATAAACCTGGCCGTCCGTGCCGGGATACGGGTTGTTGGCGGGCGAGGAATAGATGTTGGTATCGGCGTAATCCAGATTGTAATCCGCATTAAAAATCTGATCCACGGAACCAGCCGGTGGGTGTTGATCGTCAAAAATAATCGTCACCACCGTCGAGTCCACCATGCCGACGCGGATTTTGGTGGCCGGACTTTTGTTGTCCAAGGCGTAGAGCTGGATCTGAAAATCCTTGGGGAACGTGGCATTGGTCGTCGGGTAAATGGTGATGGGAATAAATTTTGACTGGCTGTCATTGGCGGCAAAGGTGATCGAACCCGAGTAGCCGCCCGGTGCCGTAAAGTCAGGCGTGGTGGCAAAAACATTTCCGCTGGTGGCCGGATCGGGAACTGCGTAATCGGAACCCGGGGTCAATGGAAAATTGACTCCAACATTCTCGACAAATCCCGGATTCAAATTCACGTCGGGATTGATGACGTAAAGGATGGTCGCAGCGTTGGTCTGGGAGCCGGGAGTGCCGCCGCGCTGAATTTGAACCGCAAACGGATAAGTGAGATTACCAGATTGACCCCGCTTCAAGGTAAGGTGGGTAGAACCAAAGTTAAAGGTGGCGTTTTTTCCCGACCAGTTCGTATAAACGAACATGGAAGGCGGCGGGTTGGTGGAAGTCTCAAACGCCCGGTTGGGAAACACCTGCTTGTTCAAACTCCGCACCACAATTGAGCCATAAACCGGATCCACGCGCGGCGGAGAAATTCCCGCCCCGGACTCCAGCGCATCCGTGGTCGGCTCGGAAAGCATGACCAAAATATCACGGTTCGCAAAATCGGGGGTTAAGAAGGGCGTCAAGAGTTGAACCGAAATGGTCTTGCTCATTTCAAAATCGTCAAAGGTCAGGATTCCAGTGGAAGGGAAGTAGTGAACATTGGGCAATGCCGCAACGTCGTTGTTGGTCAGATAGCCATTCGCGTTGGTGATTCCCGAAGGCATATTCGTGATCGAGTAGCGCACCGAGCAACGGCCATACGAACCGGCGACGCGCGTGATGGTGACGTTCGCCGTCTGGCCTTCCGCCTGCGACACCAGCAGGTAGGGATTGCCATTCGTATCCGTCAGGCCGCTATGATCAGAAACTTCCGAGGCAAACCGAAACACGCCCCCGGGTTTCAAAGCCCAGTTCATCGAAACCGTTCCCACACTACGCGCATCCGCCACGATGTAGTAGGCCACATTGGCCTTGGCGTTGAAACGCAAGACGCTCGGCCCGAAAAAATTTGAGGCCACGTTGTCGAAATACGAAAAAAAACCACCAGGCGGATTGGGCGGCAGCCCCGGCGAACCGTTGGTGAAAAAACTTTGATTGTAAGAATTTCTCTGAAGCGGATAAATTTCATCATTCGCCGCCAACTGATAAAGGCTGGCAAAATTATTCCCGGCAAAAACGGCA
>JAYVQV010000541.1:0-3896 GCA_043776855.1 Limisphaerales bacterium
ACGCCGGCGTGCAGATGACCGAGAACGCCGGCTGCGCCGCGTGCCTCGGCGGACCGGTGGATACGTTTGGCCGCATCAACAAGTCCGGCATCAACTGCATCAGCGCGACGAACCGCAATTTCCCCGGCCGCATGGGCGACAAGGAATCGAAAGTGTTCCTCGCCTCGCCGATGACCGTGGCGGCGAGCGCGCTCACGGGCAAGGTGACGGATCCGCGCGAGTATTTGTCGTAGGCCGATGCGCCCGCTGGCCGGGCTGTTTCCGCGCTGGTTTTTGTGAACAACATTATCCGTCCAGCCGGAATTAAAATTTGACAGCCGCCGCGCGGTGCTTATCTTCACAACACTTATGGAAGTCCCATCTAACAATCCGTTGCCGGGCGCGCCGACGGGCGCCGAGCCGTTGAAAAAATCCACCGGCAAGGTTCAGCCCAAAAAAGAAACCGTCCGCATCAATCTCCCGCCCAAACCCACCGCCGCGCCGACCATCAAGCTGCCGACGTTGCCGCCGGGCGGACCGACCGGTGCGCCGAGTCCGGCTCCCGTTCGCGCGGCTGCGCCCGCGCCCGCTGCCCTCGTAAGAGCCGCCGGCCCCGCGCCGGCTGCGGCTCCCGCGGCTGCGCCCGCCGCTGGCGCTCAACGTCCCGCGCCGATGACGCGCGCGGCTGCGCCCATCGTTCCGTCCATCAAGACGATTGATAAAGTTTTAATTTTCTCCGCCGCCGTTGCGAGCCTCGCGGCGGTCGGTGTGATCGTCTGGGTTTTCCTCGCCTTGAAAGACACCGTGGCCAACGCGCCAACTTAATTTATGGCCTCACCTTTAATTACTACTTTCACGCAGGATAATTTCGACGCCGAAGCTTTGAAGTCCGGCACGCCCGTGCTCGTGGATTTCTGGGCGGAATGGTGCGGCCCCTGCAAAATGATCGCGCCCGTCCTCGACGAACTCGCGGGCGAATATCAAGGCAAGGTCAAGATCGGCAAAGTGAACATTGACGAGCATCAAGGTCTCGCCGCGCAGTTTGGTGTCCGCGCGATTCCGACGCTGCTCGTGCTCAAGAACGGTCAGGTCGCCGAGCAGATGGTCGGTGCGAAAAGCAAACGCGACTTGAAGGCCAGCCTCGACCGCGCGCTTGCCTGATTCATTTTTGAATTGAAAGTTTCCAGTCCAAAGTCCGCCGTCGGCGACTTTGGACTTTTTCTTTTGGCTTTGAGACGAAACCATGCCGTTGCATTGGGGAGCGCGCCCGCCTCGGGCGCAGCGGGTCGCGCCCGCGCGACCCGCCCGGGCGGACGAAGACCAAACTCCATTCGGTTGGTCTGCGTGCGTTCGGGTTCGGCGCGCGGGCGCGCCGAACGACAGCCGGGGCGGCTGCGCTCCCCATTTTCTACTGCATGGATTCGGTTAAACGCAGAGGCGCAGAGAACGCGGAGTTCCGCCGAGAGAAAAATTTCTCGGCGTCTCTTTGCGTTCTCTGCGCCTCTGCGTTTCGTTTTCATCTGTGTTTATCCGTGTCCATCTGTGGTTAAAATTTCCGCGCAGATTTTCCAACTTCAGCGAGCGAACCAAACACCAGCGGCTCATTCGGAAACAGCGCCATCGCGTGGCCGATGCCCGCGCGTGCGCCGAGCAGACGCGCCCGCGTGAGTTGCAGCTCGATGTAATTTCGGGCGCGAACTTGAGATGCGTGCGCTTCCATCGCCGCCGACCACGCAGAAATAATTTCCGGCGCAGAAACATCAATCAGCACGGGTGAGATGTCGCGCGGCTCGGCCTCGGGCGTGACGGCGTAGAAAAATAATTGGTCAATCGCGTGCGACGGTGTTCGGTGTAATTCTTTCAAGCCGCCGTAGCGTGCCAGTCGCGCAGCATCGCGAACCAATTTTCCGAGCCGCCAATGATCGGGATGCTGGTTCTCGACGACGCTCGGCGCGAGAAGGATTTGCGGGCGGATTTGCCGGATGATTTTTGCGAGCTTGATGGCGTGGGCGGCGCGGATTTCCAGATGCGCGTCGCCGTCGAGTTCGATGAATTCAATCGTCGCGCCCAAAATCTTTGCCGCGCGTTCCGCTTCGGCGGTGCGTTGCTTCGGTGTGCCGTGCGTTCCTGCCTCGCCGCGCGAGCAGATGACAAAATGAGCCTTGCGGCCAGCCACTGTTTCCTTGGCGACGATTCCACCACATCCGAATTCTATGTCGTCAGGATGCGCGCCGAACGCGAGGAGCGCCGAGCACCCGCTCGGCTCGTCGTTGGTCTTTGAAGCGTGCCGAGCAGGTGCTCGGCGCTCCAGCTTACGCGTTGATTTCAGTCCAGGCTTCATCGGATTGGTCAATGGCATCGCGTTCAATAAAATTTATTTCCGGCGCGTCCGCCCGGCGAAGATAGGCGTTCTCGCCCGCACCGGCAACGTAATGCGTGCAACGCACCACCGATTGCATCCAGCACAGCCGCGAATCGCGCGCCGGGCTGATTTGCTCTTTCGTAAAATTTTGCGGCGGCAAGGTGATGAAGGAATTTCCGCCCGCGTGCAGCGTGAGCGCCGGAGCGCCGAGCACCAGCTCGGCTCGTTGAGGATCGTCGTTGGAACGAGCCGAGCAGGTGCTCGGCGCGCCACCCGCAAAGCGCGCGCGGACAATCTCGCCTGCGTGCGGAACGTCCACGAAAAATTCTGCGATGTCGCAGGCGGCTTGGCGAAAAACCGGTTCGCTGGAGCGGACAACTTTAATTCCTTCGAGCAAACCCATCTGCCGATACATCTCCAGACAAAAGTCCGCGACGTTTGCGGCGGAAACTTTTTTGAAAATGTTTATCAAGGAAGGCCCGACGTAGTTCGGCAGTTGTAATTCAGTTTTGCTTTGCCAGTCGGCGGGGATGCGTTTGAGATACAGCGGTGAGAATTTCCGTTGAATCTTGTTGGCGAAGGAAAAATTGAGGATCGCCGGTTCGTTCGTCTTGCGATGGCGGAGAACAGTTTGGGTTTCGCGCGGGTCGTGGTCGCTGTCGTGATAGAAGAACACAATTTCGCCGCCAATCTCTTTTTGCAGTCGCCGCGCGGTCTGAATTTTGGCGACGAGAAACCGTTTTGGAAAAAACCCGCAGGGCTGCTGGCCGAAACAGATGACGGGCGTGGCACTCATCACCGGGGGGAAAATTTAACCACGGATGGACACAGATGGACACGGATAAAAAAATTGAAACGAAACGCGGAGACGCAGAGAACGCGGAGAACCGCAGAGAACAAAAAACTTTGCGTCCCCCTGAGTTCTCTACGTCTCTGCGTTTGGTTTTTATCTGTGTCCATCTGTGTCCATCCGTGGTTGAAAAATTGTTTGTAAAATCAAACTGAAACCGGCGCACGCGGCGCAGCCGATGAGGTTATACCAGAGGTAGCTGATGTTGAGCGAAAAATAGAGCGCGAACACCAGCGCCTGCGCCGCGACCGCCGCCCAGAAGACCGCCGTGCCGCCGACGCGTTTCAGGAAAAATGCGACGAGAAAAATTCCCAGCACCACGCCGTAAAAAATCGAGCCGAGGATGTTGATGGCCTCGATGAGATTTTCCGCGAAGCTGGCGAACAGCGCGAACGCGATGGCAAAAATTCCCCAGAGCGCGGTGAACCATTTTGCGGCGCGGACATTGCGCGCTTCGTCGTGCGCGGCGAGCGGACGGAAATGCCGCCAGAGATCAATCGTGGTCGTCGTGGCGAGCGCGTTGAGTTCGCTGGCTTTCGAGCCGAGCGCGGCGGCGACCATCACGGCGATGAGCAAACCAATCGCGCCGTGCGGCAGGTAATCCAGGATGAAGGTGATGAAAACGTAGTCGGAATCTTTTGTCTTCGCGCGCGGGTCGGCGGCGGTGAGCGCGGTTTTGGCTTCGGTGCGGATGGCTTCGGTGCG